>JAJZZZ010000003.1 GCA_021797265.1 Thermoplasmata archaeon | reverse complement strand
ACAGTGGGAAGTCTTTGACAATGACTGCAATGACTGTTTCACGCAGTGCTTCAGGGAACCCTCAATACCGAGTCCATTCGAGGATGCCAAGCTGGTATCAAAGATATGGTGGTTCAACCACGTGAAAACAAGGAAAACAGTTCTTCCATTTACACAGAAAGCCCCTGCTGCACCATCCTGAATCAGACATTTCTGATATTTCCCTATCTCCCTCATTGAGTCAGGGAATATAGTTCCCAGAGTTTCACTGCTATCCCGGCATATCATTCATCATTCAATGGTTTCCTTGGCCATATTTTTCTGAAAAGAATTGCCTGATAGTAAATACATACACTTTCCACAAACAATATCATAATCACCGTATAGTACTCAAGCAGATTACTGCCATGGTACACAGCGGAAATCAGGGTCAGATCATTCTGGAAACCTGGAATGAAGTAAAAAAACTGTGCTATGATTATTGCATCTATAAAAAGCATCAGGACGATATAAGAGACTCTGAAGAAATCATCAAAAATATAACGAAGCAGCTGAGACCTGGTGAGATCCTTAGAGGAGACGTCCTTGTACTCCTGCTTATCTTTGTAATATACTCTGGGTTGCTCCCTCATCAGCCTCCTCCAGGGCACCGGGTTCGTCATACAGAAGGCACGATACAAAATGGTCTGGCTTTATCTCCTTCAACCTGGGTATAGAAGGTTCTATCATTGTGATTACAACCGAACTCTGATCGCTTCCAAGTTCTACACTGTTGATGGCCTTGAAACGGATGCCGTTCTTCAGATTGCTTTCCTTGTCAATAAGATCCTTAATGCTTTCCAGATGCGAGGGATTCAGGGCAGTAGTGAAGAACACCGTGATTTTTCGATTATCTTCATCAAGTTCGATATTATCAATGGGTGGAAAGTTCAGTACTTCAGGGTTCCGGTACTGGTCGAACATTCTCCTCATTGATTCGCCCATGTCCCTTGGCGTCCAGCCGCACGTCTTCATCGCCGAAGGACACCGTGTATGAAAATAGCATCCCGCAGGTGGATTGGCAGGACTTGGGATATCTCCTTCCAGGATTGTACGTTCCCTTTTAAGTGTTGGATCTGGCAATGGAATTGCAGATAAAAGCGCCTTTGTGTAAGGGTGCAGCATTTCCGAGAACAGTTCCTCAGTATCTGCAATCTCAACTATCTGACCAAGGTACATCACTGCCACTTTGTCTGACATCATCCTTATGACATGAAGATGGTGCGAAATGAATATGTAAGAAAGACCTCTCTTCTGCTGTATATCCCTAAGGATATTGAGAATCTGAGCCTGTACAGAAACGTCAAGGGCCGAAGTAGGTTCATCAAGAACGAGCATTATGGGTTCAATACTTATTGCCCTGAGTATCCCTATCCTCTGCCTCTGTCCACCGCTGAACTCGTGGGGGAAACGATAAAGGTGATCCTCACTTAAACCAATTTCCTCGATCAGCGCCTTTTCCTTTTCGAGTATCTCCTCGTCAGAGTATTTGGTGAGCAATTTCATGGGTTCAGCTATTACATCCTTGATCAACTTTCTGGGATCAAGCGAACTGAAAGGGTCCTGAAACACAGGCTGCATCTTTTTCCTGTAATCCTTGAGTTCCCTCTGGCTCTTCTTTGTTAAAGAATAGCGAGAGCGATACTTGTCAACCTTCTGTTTCAGTTCTGTATATTCTTCCTGTTCAGAAGGGCTCCTGTTCTTTTTAAGATGAAGATCGTGGAACTTTTGCTCGGTTCGGATTACGTCCTCCATGATTTCCTGAGGAAGATCAAAGTAAACGTCGCCATCTGTGGGCTTTGTAAGATGGAGTATTGTCCTGCCCAGAGTTGTTTTTCCGCATCCTGTTTCACCAACAACTCCAAGGGTTTCTCCGCTTTTCAGACTGAATGTGACGTCGTCGACTGCCTTGACCGTTCCTGTTTTCTTGAGCCCGTTGTTGATGTCAAAGTATTTCTTGAGATGTGATACGTACAATAAAGTGCCATTTCCGTCGCTCATGCATTCTCCTCCACTTCACTTGAATAAAGGAAGCAAGCTACCTTATGGCCGGCCTCTAATTCCACTAGCTTTGGTTTTTTCTCTTTGCAGACATCCATTGCAAATTTGCATCTTGGATGGAACCTGCAGCCGGAAGGTGGTGTAATCAGATTCGGTACGCTTCCTGGTATGGTGCTCAGCTTCATGTTTCGCCTTTCCTTTCCGAATTCCCTCGGGATAGATGAAAGAAGGCCTGTTGTATAAGGATGCTTTGGATTGAAGAATATATCATTCACTGAAGCTTCTTCTACGAGGTTGCCGCCGTACATCACACCAACACGATCGCACATCTCAGCTATTACTGCAAGATCGTGGGTGATGAACAGAATGGATGATCCTGTGACATTTTTCAAATCTTTTATAAGATCAAGTATCTGCGCTTGAGTTGTTACATCAAGAGCAGTTGTGGGCTCATCCGCAATAAGCATTTTTGGGTTTGTGGCCAGAGACATGGCTATCATTGCTCTCTGTTGCATACCTCCGCTCAGTTCGTGCGGGAATGAGTCCAGTGTCCTTTCCGGCTCCGGGATATTGACCATTTCAAGCATTTCAATTGCTCTGTTTCTGGCAGCCAATTGAAATGGCCTTTCATATTTTCTTTTGAGAAATCGCCTCAGGAACTTGTAACTGAAGAATTCAGATCCCACCGACTTCTTAAGGTCCTGGATCTTAGCCTGCACGGTGTCGACTTTCTCCCTATTGTTCTCAGATTCTGCCTGTAGAAGATCCCGGTTAAGCTTGAACAGATCTTCCTCGTATTTGTAATAATCTCTCGCCTGACCTATTGCTACAAGATCCACTTTCTGGTTGCTTTCATTGATCAGGGAGAGTATCTCCTTAGAAATCACGGTAGTATCATTGTTGGAGAGAACTGCTTCATAGATCCTCTCATCAAGTTCAGCTACCCCGTAGTTCCTGCACCAGACCCTGACAGCCCCCCTTTTCTTGTAAGGATCGGAAATAGTTGAGGATGATTCCAGAAATTTCTTTATGTCTTCTTCCGAGATCTGAGACCTCCTGAGTATTGCGTTTGCAATTTCAATTCTTGAGTGAAGCAGAACCGCCTCTTCAATCTGACTTCCTACGCTGAGAACCGGATTAAGTGAAAGCGACGGTTCCTGAAATATCATAGATACGGTTTTCCCTCTTATCTGCGATAGAATGAAATTATGTCGTTTAATCAATCGCTTATTCCTTTTAATTTTGACGTTTGTCTCACTTTTTATGGTGACTTTCGAGAGTTTGCGAAGATCAGATAATATGTTAAAGCCATCAATGAATACACTACCCGCCATTATTTTCCCTGGTGGGTCAGGTATGAGATCCATTATGGAACTTGCAGTAACACTCTTCCCACAACCGCTTTCGCCTACGAGCCCGAATATTTCTCCTCTCCGGATCCCAAGTGTGACACCATCCAGGGCCTTTACGATGCCCTTGGACGTGAAAAATTGTGTTTTGAGATTCCTCACTTCAACGAAATAATCCTTAGTGTTCGGCTCATTCTTTAATGCTTTTTCCTGCACGGACTCCATCTTTATCTCCTCAACCTTGGATCCAGAACATCTCTAAGTCCATCACCCATTAGATTAACAGCAACTGTGAATATCAGGAGAAAGACTCCAGGAATAACCACAGGCCACCACATTATCATCCCACTTGGCGTGGTGTATGTAAAGAACGTCTGTCCCCAGTTTATCATCTGTCCAAGCTCGGGCAGAAGAGGGTTTCCCTTGTTCAGACCTATGTAATCGAAGGACGCAAATATTAACACTATGCTACCCAGATCTAGGGAGAATTGCACAAACGTTGGTGAAAGTACATTCGGTATTATATGTGAGAATATTGTCCTTATCTTTGATGAACCTGAAGCTGTCGCTGCTTCAATATATTTCATACTTCGAACAGAAAGGGTGAGACCTCTTGTAAGACGCGCATATATGGGCCACCAAATTATAATAAGAGCTATAACTACAAAGAACAGCGATTCACCCAAGACAAAAGTTATGGCAATTACAAGGATAAGCGAGGGCACACTGAAGAATATGTCAGTTATCCTCATCACGGTTTCATCAACGGCACCTCCAAGGTAACCTGATATTGTACCTACGACAACACCAATCAACATCCCGGTTACTACTATAAGGACAGAGTAGGCAATGTCAAACTTCAATGCCGCCAGCATAACGGGCAATATGGGGATCTGGTATTCTGTTGTCCCTAACCAATACCACCAACCGTGGCTCAGGGTAGGGGCGGTTGGAGGGGCCAAGCTCAATGCGCTCGCACCCCCTGGTGTGAAATTGGCAGCATTATTAATGTTGGCAATTCCCAGCCAGGAGGGATGAGCCCAGTCAAGTATGGCTATTATCCCATACGTCATGGTTATTATGAAGCCTGCCAGAGCCAGCTTATTTTTAAGAAACAGATTGAAAGTACTCTTGAAGCTTTCAATTCTCGGGTGACGTTTACGGGTTGCCTGAATTCTTCCCGCATTCTTAATCTCAGTAATGTCTGCCATAATTCACCTCAATATCTTATCCTGGGATCTACGAAAGCATACACCACATCAACGATCAGGTTGGCAACTATAAGTATTATTCCAAAGAAAAACGTTGTTCCCAGAACACCGTAAACCTGATAGGTTTCCGCTGCATTGACCGCTAGCATACCTATTCCTGGGTATGCGAAAAGATCTTCAATTATCACAACCCCGCCAAGAAGACTGGAGAACAGGAGACCCATTACTGTAATAGATGGGATCAAAGCATTTCTTCTTATGTGCCTCTTTATCACAATCTTCTCTGGCACCCCCTTTGCGCGTGCAGTCTTGACATATTCCTGATAGGAAGAATCTACCATTCCAGCACGTATGAACCTTAGGACCCCTGCGAGGATAGTGTAGGTAAGTGTTATAACTGGGAGGATTACATGCTTGAATCCATCCCAAGCCAACCCCCATGCACCATTTAGAAGGGCATCAAAAATGAAAAGATGAGTGGGAGAAGTGAATTCACCGTGAAACCACGTCGGGTTCGGAGATGGTATTGCTGTAGGATTGAATGAGCCAGAATATGGTAGTACTCCCAGAGGGTTACCAGTGATTACACCGCTCCCTAAAGCGTAAATCAATAATATCCCCAGCCAGAATGCAGGCATTGAGTAGCCACTGAGTGAGAAAATTCTTCCGGCTTGATCGCTCAGTGAGTTTGGTCTTGCCCCAATATATGTACCGAGAGGAATTGCAATAACAATTGAAAGCAGGGTTGCAAACAGTGCAAGCTGAACGGTGTTGGGGAAAGCCAGTTCTATGGCACTTAGCACGTTAGAAGGATACCCGGCAAGATTCATAATGCCGAGGTTACCTGTGAAAACATCCTTTACATATATAAAGAAATGTATGGGTGGTGGTTGATTGAGCCCAAGCAGAGCATATATATTCTGAAGCTGCTGAGCCTTTGGAACTGAAGAATGAGGATTCAGATATGGTGCCGCGAGAACCGACTTTGGTATCCCACTCAGCAATGCGAAAACGATCACAAGCAAGCCTATAAGAGTGGGAATCATGACCAAGAGTCGTCTGATTATGAAGTAACGTAACTCCATCGTGTGCCTTATCAGAACGTGATATTTCACTCTTTCCATGATAATGTTCTTTCCGCTATTTAAAAGAGGAAATATGATGCATTCTTCCTGAACAGTATCCTACCTCATGGAGAAGAAGAGAACACCCATGAATTTTGCAATGTACTTCTTCTCTGGCCTTGATTTTCACTTGCTTATCTCGGGGACTTTTAGGTCTTCTATCCCCGATACTGGATTAGCTGTATTCTTGGCGGGACAATCCAACCGGGGTCTTGGCCATCTTCCTCGTTGATATTTATCAGAATACCGAGACACAGCAAATTGGCCCACGCCTTGTTCCTTTGGTATCTGTCAAGTAATGCTATCACGAATATAATCTCACAATGCAGGTATTTTCGGAAATAATGTTCATGCCTTTTTGGTCCTTCGAAGAGGTGCCGTTTCCTCTTCATGAAATATCACTCATGATGCGTTCCCACGATTGTTGTAGAACCCACGCAAAACTGAGATACTATCAACAAGGAGAAAGTTCATTTCTGTCCTTGCGGATAAGCATTTCCTAAGTAGAGTGCTCTTTGGAGTTGAGAGGACTAAATGGCATGATAAAATTGGTTAGGTTACAGACAAGATATCTCTGTAATGAAACGTGGGGGAGTTAGGATTAGTAAGCTTCTCCTATTATCTTTATACCTCGGCGAATAGAATCAATATAAATGTGCATCATAGTAAGAACATAAAATTCTCAATTCTAACGAGAAAAAAGAAAAAATAAAAATTAGTAAAATAAATAAAATTGAGTTTATGACCCTTATTGATAGAAGTTATACATCTGGTCTCCGCCGCCGCCGGTCATTATATTGGATTCGTTAGCAGCATACATGCTGTTAGGTATCGATGATGTGTGTATCCAGAACTCGTTCTCCTGATACAGATACACGTACCATGTCTGGTTCACGATGTGATTGTTCATAGCATTGAACCAGAAGCTTGCCTGCTGTGAGCTAGTTGCTGCTGAACCATTGTTGTATTCGGATATCATCTGCTTCATTACTGCTGCCTGCTGCACTCCACTTGGAACTCCACTCTTTGCGAACCAGTACGGTGTGAACTCATTGGCGCCAGGGTACAGGGAAGTGTTCGTAGGCAGACCCATTGGAGCCAGATAATCCGTTGGGTATGGGTAGTCTGGAGCCCAGCCCAGGAAATACACTGGCATCGGGTTTGCCCCCTGTACCTGATATCCAAGTATTGTTGGGAAAGCAAGAGGCGTGACAACGAACGTGGACCCAGGTATTACTTTCATTAGGTTAGATGCCCATGTTGTTGCGCCTGCAAGGTCAGTGGGGTCAGCTGTATCTATGACAATCGGAATGACCAGTGGATGGCCATTATACTCAATTACTCCTGAGACATTCGTAAGACCCAGTGCACTAAAGTCTGCAGATTTAGTGAAGTTGTTCCAAGCTTCTTTAGCCAATGTCATGTTGAAAACAGGCACTGATACGTTGCCGTTATACTGGGTTACCAGTGTATTGTTGTTAGAAGTCAGTGTAGGAGCAAAGGCCATTCCAGCCGGAAGCATTCCTGCATATGGCACTGCAAAGGTCGTATGGTATATGCTGTTGCCAACCTGCTGACCGAAGTAATACGGGTAGTTATATGCATACGCGAATGCCTTTCTGACGTTGTGGCTCACAAACAGTGCTGACGGCATGTTTGTGCCGGAATACACTACTTTCTGAGCCATGCTCACGTTGACCTGAGCGTTGAAGTTATACCAGAATATTGATAGAGTTGGGAAGCTGTATACTTTGGCGATTCCGGAATTTTCAAGTGCCTGTACCTGGTTCCAGGAAGAACTGGGTATTGTGGAACTCTGTGCGATCCCTGATTTCAGGTCCAGATAGGCTGTTGTTTCTTCAGGCACCCACTGAATCACTACGTGGCTTAGGCGTGCTGCTGGATACCATGGCCCTGGAGATTTGAAAGCAGGGTTTTTCTCAAACACAACTTCCTGGGACGGCACTATATACTGTATCTCAAACGGACCATCCGCCAAGACGTTATTCTGCACATAGGTGTTGTAATCACCGGAGTTGCCATGGGCCTTGTATGCCTGGAAGCCTGCTGGTGACCACGTTATGCCTGCACCATTGGCAATCAGCCAAGATGCACTTGCAATTGCCGCTCCTGATACCTGACCCAGTATTTCATAAACCAGCGTTGGAGACATTGCCTTCTGGAAGTGGAAAGTTATGTTGTTCGTAGCGTTGTTCACTGTGATGTTCGTTGTAATGTTGTAGAAAGTATTGGATGTGTAGTAATTGCCCGGGAGCAAGTACTGTGCCTGTATCCAGCCTGGAGTACCGGGTGTTCCAGCATCGAATAGAAGAGTCCTCGTTATTGAGTACATAACATCCCAAGCTGTGACGGGTTTACCATTCTGCCAGGATGCATTGCTCCTGATGTTGAATGTGTAATTCTGGTATGGAACTTCATGCACTGTGTAGTGTGTTCCCCATGGAGTCTTCATGGTGTAGTTGTGGTAATGTAGGTTCACTCCACCAGCTACCGTATTAGGAAGATGACTGGCCAGCATTGGTTCAAATGCTGAAGAATTGTTTCCCTTGTACATCACAAGTGTCTGAAGTGTGTTCAGGAGTACTTCATAGGACACAGTATCGTATTCTATTGCCGGGTCCAGTGATTTGTAACCACCAGTTTCAAGTTCAACTGCCGTGTATGTTCCAGCGCCAGATACTACTGGAGCATATGGAGCGAATCCGAATATTGGGACATTAACTGTGGGCTGCGAGAACACCGGTATGTCTATGTAGTACTCTGTTGAGTAAACCCCAAGGGCCGTGTCAACAGTTCCAGTAGGGACAGTAACTGTTGTTGTTCCGGAATGGAAGGTAATAACGGTTACGTTCACGTTTTCTTTAGTGTAATTGACCGTGGTGCTGGGGTTGGTATATGAAAGTGTGGTGTTCATGTTGTATGTTGTATTGCTGTATTGGCTCACATATTGAAGCATATCTCCCATATTATACCACATGTAGCTGTTGTGATTGTACGTTACATTAGTTTCGTTAAGAACTTCCACTTCAGCTGTCTTTGTGAAGTTCAGATAAGATCCACTTGGAACAAAGTAGCTTGTGGTGTAGCTTGAGCCGTTGAAGACCATGGATTTTGTCTTTCCCGAGCTGGCGTTATGGTACAGAGCTGTGGTATTTGACATGAAGCTTAAGTTTGTGTCGTGATTGAACGTCAGGTTGTCACCTGCCACATACGTCATATTGTCATACATGTTCAGTACAACAGCGGGCGTGCTGTGTGGTTCAGTATATGATACGTTTGCAAGAGCCTCATAGGTCACATTTGTGTTAGCGTAGTTTGTTACCCACGTACCGGTATTGTAGCCAAGTTCAATGGAAGTGTTCAAAACTGGAGCACCCGCGATTTTAACAAGATATGTACTATTGTATGTCTTTACCCCACTGGTTTTCACAACTGATGTATTTGTAACGGTTGTTGGAACTGTGTAAGTCTGAGAATATACTTGGCCCGCCTGAGTTGTGACTTCAAGCTGGTAGAATCCCTGGGACAGATTTGTTATGTTCCACGTTGTGTTTGCCGGGTTAACAATATACCTGTCCTGTGTGGTGTTGAAGTAGTATGGCAGTGTGTAAGACTGGTTGAAGGCATCCATGTAGTACAGGTTAGCAGACTGTGCGAAAACTTCTCCAGACTGCGGGCTCTGGTAAAAACCAATCTGTGCTGAAAGGTTGACGCCAGGCTTCAGTGTGAGAGTCCCATTATGGTAATCAAACAGGCCATTATCCGTGTTGTTTAAAAGATAAACCTGACCAACTGCCGAGTTAGGGTTGATTGTTGATGAAGACTGATAGTTCGTCACTACGGGAATAAGGTTGTTGCTGTTGTTGTAGGTTGCACCTGACGGGAAATTAACCACATAATATATCAGATATGTTCCAGGATTATTGTACGTATGCGCCAGAGATACCTTATCGCTACCGCTCCATGGCATTACAGTTTCATGCCCATCGCCCCAGTATATGTCAATACTGCTGAACTTGCCGTTAACTGTTAAGCTCAGGTTAAATGGTGACCCCAGAGTTGCACTGTTGGTCACTACTGACGCAGTAGACGTAGAGCCTACTGTAACTGGGTGATAGAAGCCCAAAACTCCAAGTGCAGCTATCACCACTATGAGGACAGCTATAATGACATACCATTTGCCATTACCCGCCGGCCTCCGTGGTGGAGCCACTGGAGCTTGAGGGGCTTTTGGTTCATCGTTTCCACTTTGATTTTCCATTTTTTACCTCCTTTAGAGAGTTTGAGATGATCTAAATATATGTATATAAAAGTTGTTTTGAGAAGATATTCATATCACTGTGAATTTCACAATTCAATATGTGGATCGGGTGGATAGGTATCTGTCAATTTATAACAGAGTAACATGATATTGAACTGAAATAATGTCAGCACAAACTGCCGTATTTCCTATTCTCTGGATGTGGATATCACACTTGATACTGTTTAGAACACATGAATCAGTATAAAATACAATAATATAGAGACAGAAATATAGAGCATTCCTACGAGAATGTAGAGCCCTGTCAGGATGAGCTGCTGCTTCTGTATATACACCATGTCTGCATCATTTGGGGTCTTGTGATAAAAATCTTTGAGGTCTTTGAGGTATGAGGATGCCCCAAAGTCGAACCAGGCACCGAAAAATATCACAACAATTGCTGCAATAAATATTACATCAGGCATGTATGTCAGATACGGTATGAAACCGTAAAAGAAAACAGATGAAAGTGGCAGAAAAACCAGAAGGAATAAGGCCAGCAATGGAGGCTTGATATACTTCCACCTGGCCTGTATCAATGCTTTCCTGATTTCCTCATTTTTTTCCCCGGAAGCATATGCCTTCATATCATCCAATCATTCCTCATTATCCGCTTTGTTGAAGCTCCTGTAGCTGCTGAGCTCATCCTGGGTGAAGTGGCAGACATACCAGTGGCCGGATTCAGGCTCCTTTCTTGGGGGTGGGGTATTTTTGCATATATCTCTGGCATATGGGCACCTCCTGTAAAATCTGCATCCCTTTGGCACATCTATGGCATTCCCAATCTCTCCTTTTATTTCTATTTTTGAGGGGTCCCAGTTCGGATTGGGCTTAGGAACCGCCTTAATAAGGGCTTTCGTGTACGGATGGAGCGGATTCCTCATTACCTGCTCTGAATCGCCGCTTTCAACGCTAACTCCGAGGTACATAACCATAATCCTGTCGCAGAGATACCTTGCAGAAGCCAGGTCATGGGTTATGAACATAACTGTTATCCCGAACTGATTCCTCAGTTCAAGGAGCAGATTCATGAACCCCGCCCTGAGAGAAACATCCAGCATGGATATGGGCTCGTCTGCCACAAGAAATTCAGGCCGCAGAACCAGTGCCCTTGCAGCTGCCACTCGCTGCCTTTCTCCACCAGAAAGCTCGTGTGGATATCTCTCAGAATAACTCTCAGGTGGATTCAGCCTCACGATCTCCAGCGCCATGTTAACCATTTCTGTTATCTTTATTGGATCGCTGGTTATCCTGTGCGCAATTATTGGCTCCTGGACTATGTTGAATACGGTCTGCTTGGGATCTATGGAATCATACGGATCCTGAAATATGAGTTGGGTTTCCCTTCTGAAAAGCTTCATCTGTGGCGATCTCTGATGACTTGCAGTAACATCTATTTCCACGAAATTCTCTGACACTGAGTTTTCCATGTTTTTATTGGCATAGAACAGAACTTTACCAGAGGTCGCGTCCAGTAATTTAAGAATTACACGACCAAGCGTGGTTTTTCCTGACCCGCTTTCCCCAACAACGCCAAAAATCTCACCCTTCTTGATGTCCATATCGATGTGATCAACTGCCCTGACTATTCTTGTGGCCTCTTCCTTGCCATAGAGCTGCCCGTATGTTTTTGTTCGTAAGCTGAAATATTCTGTAAGTTCATCTGTCTTAAGAACTTCCGTTTCAACACTGCGATTCTTCTTTTCTGAGGCATGTGGTTTGATCTCTTCAACCATTTCACCATCAAGGAATTTATTGGCAAAATGACATCTGCTAAATCTGCCGGGGGATATCTCTTCAAGCTTAGGTACGGTGCTGTAACATATGCTGTCTGCATATTTGCATCGGGGTGCAAAATAACAACCCTCCCTTTCCGTTAGTGGATCCGGCAATGCCCCGGGAATACCGTCTATATGAGATTTTGTGCTATCAATGGATGGATAGCTGCTCAGAAGAGCCCGGGTATAAGGATTCAGGGAACGCCTGTAAACTTCCCACGTTGGGCCAATCTCCATTATGCGTCCCGAATAGAGCACTACAACCCTGTCCGATAGCTGTGACACCACCCCCACATCGTGGGAGATTACGATCATGGAATTTATTGAGGTTCCCCGCAGACTTTTGAGCTCCGAAATTATCTTCGCCTGGGTGATCACGTCCAGCCCGGTTGTGGGCTCGTCGGCAATTACTAATTTTGGTGAAAGTGCCAGCGCCATTGCAATAACAGCGCGCTGCTTCATTCCTCCACTTAATTCGTGTGGATATGCCTTGAGCGCCGATCTGTTGAGTCCAGCTGATTCGATTACCTGAAGGGATCTTTCCTCTATTTCCTTGTCCGTCAGGTTTGTATGAATTTTGAACACTTCCCCTATCTGTTTTTCTATTGTGTACGCAGGGTTGAAGGCATTCATGGAACCCTGAAAGACCATGGATATCTCCTTCCAGCGCATTAGTATGAGTTTTTCTGACAGGATCTTCCTTTCCCTTCTCTTGAGTTTCTGGTAAGCCTTCCCAAAGTGTTCAGAATCTATGATCATATTTCCATCAAAGTAAATGGTCCCCCCCAGCTCGGCATTGTCGGAAATCAGTCCCATAATAGCTGTGGCAAGAGTGGTTTTTCCTGACCCGCTTTCGCCTATTATGCCAAGAGATTCCCCATTGGCAAGGTTCAGGTCAATGTTCTCCAGCGCCTTAAGTCTGCCCTCATAAGTATCAAAAGTGACTGAAAAGTTGTGTATATGCAGTAATGGCGTCGAAGATTGTGCCGTTTTTTTATTTTCCTGATTTTCCTGAATTTCAATCATCTTACCTTCTCCTTATCCTTGGATTTACCACTTCGTCAACCCCTCTTGAAAGAAATATGAATGCCATGATGAAAAGAGTGAGGGCTACCGTTGGGGGGATCACCCACCAAGGCGCAGAGGCTGCCAGATAGAAGTTGTTTTCAAGTGGGTTGAGCATTGCACCCCAGGTGAGTATTGTCAGAGGCGCAACGCCGAGAAACTGCAGAGTGGCTATTCCGCCCACTGCTCCGCTTACATTGAGTGCCGTCAGGTATATGAGGAGAGGTGTCACGTTAGGCAGCATGTGCCTCCTGAGTATCTGCATCGTTCCAGCCCCTGACACTTTGGCGGCTTCAACAAAGGCACGTTGCTTGATGCTTCTGATTATGCCAAGAATGGTAAATGTTGTGAAAGGCCAGCTCAGGAAGCTTAAGATCCAGATTATATTGAAGAAGGAAGGGCTCAGAACAGATGTGAGGGCAATAAGCAAAGCTAAACCCGGAATCAGATATATTACAAGTGTGACAGTGTCAAGAGCAACTGACACAAATCCCCTGTAATATCCTATTATCATTCCCAGGACAAGGGCAATTGCTATTCCTATTAGCCCCACGCTTATTCCGACTATCCAGTCCGGCTGGAAACTTGCAATAAACTGGCTCCATACATCGTTACCCTCTGTGTTGGTTCCGAGCAGATACATAGTGCCTGACGGCGTATGCAAGGTTGGAGGCATAGGATTTAGAGTTACACCGTTGGCAGAATATACAAAGACGGCTCCAGTCGCGTTTACCATGGCAATGGCTTCCTGCCCAGTGTTAGCGTCAAGCAGAAGAGTAGCGGCAGAGACATTGACAGGCGATTTCGAAACTGATCCAAGCCAGTTGAATGGATTTTTTCCAAGGGTTGCTGACAGTGAATATAACTCCCCCTTCTGTGAAGAAATTATGTAACTGTTCAAGCTTGGTACGTATACCGGATCATAAAGGTAACCGCCATAGGTGGTTATCATAGATGCATTACCACGAACATTTCCTGGCGAACTAAGTATTACAGCCGTATTTCCAGTGATGGCAAGTAATGATGAGGGGAAACCGCTTTCTCCTAGGGAAGATGATAAAGCGGATATTGGATGATCGCTGCTGTAGACCTGATAAGCTGTACCATTTGAGATATAGAACCCATCGACGTAATATCCAGAACCTGAAGAAAGAACTTCAAAGATGGAATCATAAGAACTGTAAGATTGCTGGTATGAAGCGGGAACCGAATATTTCCCCGAGAAAACATATGGCTCAGTTGCTTTCCATATTTCTGTTCCATTTGAAGCATAGAATCCGTATAGGCTATTTTTATCAGAAATTACAACCGTCTGATGTCTAACCTGGCTGTTGCTGTAAAACGCACCTATGAAAGCCATGCTGGACGGGGAGGCAAACGGCAAGCTTTTCGTCCACATCACCGAAAATGGGCTATCCTGAATCTTGACAAGATATGTTCCGGTGTCGTTTGACCCTATGGCAAAAACGGCACCGGAAAATGGTATGCTTGGGAACACGGATGTATCCACGGGAAATGAACTGGAAACCGGCATTGAACTTAAATTCAGGCCAAGATCAACATGGCTGATTCCTGAAGCCACCAATCTTCCAACACCTGGAGAACCTCCCGTCCAATCTAGACTGGCAAGGGTCAAATTGCCCCCTGCGGTTGCTATGAGAATGTAGTTATCCTTTACACCTACACCAGCCAGTGTAATTGTCTGAAGTGGAAACACTCTTATTCCAAGCACCCTGTTATTGCGAGATACACTCGCATTGAACAAATTCACATTAGCTCCTGAATGCAACGATGTCGCAGAACCAAGAGACGTCCCATAGACCTGGCCATTTGAATTTACCGAGTATACCATGTTTGAACCAAGATCTGAAATTGCTGAGGCTGCAACAGCAACAGGGGTTGAATTTATCATGGCAGGGATCCCTATATCCGATTTTACTGAGAGACTCATCGCAGTTGTGTCCACTGAAGGTGCTACATAAGAAAGCGCATCCCGATGAACTTCAAGAAAGGGAGTCAGAATGGCAATTATGGCAAAAATTAGAATTATGTAAAAACCCACCTTTCCATATGCGGATCGGTAGAATATTTTCCATTGTTTTTTGAACTGATATAGCCTGAAATTAAGCCTCTTCTTTCTGAGCTCTCTGATACTGGAACCGTTATCCTTGTCATCAACCATAAATTCACCTACAGTTTAATCCTCGGGTCAAGCCAGGCGTGTATGAAGTCTACAAATGAGTACGTTATAATTGTAACCAGAGAGATGACAAACAGAGCGCCCTCAGCGAGCGGGTAATCAAGTGAAAGCGTCGCCTGATAAAGCAGATGCCCCATTCCAGGCCATGAAAATATAATCTCAACAATTACAGCACCACTCATAAGCAATGCAAATTCCAGAGCCATACGGGTACTTATGGGGATCATGGCATTCCTGGCTGCATGGTGAAACATAATGCTTCCTTCACTGACCCCTTTTGCCTTTGCTGTGGTTATGAAATCTTCTCCAAGTGTCCCTACCATGGCAGCCCTTGTTGTTAAAAGATGCCCCGCAGCTTCTATTATTACAAGGGACGCGGTTGGAAGGAACATATAATATAGCACTCCGCCCCAGTGACCGGGCTCGGAGATCCATGCAATTGGGAAATCAGCTCTGACTGGAAACACAGGGAATTTTGCAGTAAGATATATTATCAGTACTATGGCTAACACAAAAAAAGGTATGGCATTCAGTATGTTGGAAGTTGAAACAAGTGTGCTTTCCTTTTTCGTGCCCCTGACCCAGGTCGTTACGATTCCAAGCGGTATACCAATAACGAATGAGACCACTGCTGCAGTTCCAAACAGGAGCATTGTATATGGCAAAGCCTGCTTTATAATATCCCAAACAGAGAGCTGTTCGAAATAATCAAATCCAAAGTTGAACGTGAACATATCCCTCATGTAAATGAGGAAATTAGCAAAGTTCCATTTACCTCCAGCAAGGCCAAGCTGCGATTCAACTGCCAGCAATTTCTGGGATGATAACCCCGCCTTCTTGGCACCAAATAAAAGCAATTGAGCTGGATTGCCAGGCATCAGTCTGTATACAACAAAAATGACCACAGCCATCAGAACTATCAGAATTACATCCTGAACTATCTTTCTTGCAATGAGATAGGGATTCATGCCTGTTGTTATAACGAAATACTCTATTTAATTCTAACTAAATCGCCAGTGAATGAGGGCGTGTTAAATTTTGCTATTAAGATATGGAATCATTTAACTTCTCTGGAAAGTAGGCCCAAATTGAAATCCCATTATTTTCCAATTACGGATTTGCCTTGAGCCATGAGATTGCATACACGTCTCCATATCCCAGTTAGTGGTCAATTCCCTCTGCTCTTGACCACACTATCCAGGCTGAATCAGTCCACAACTTATAGGACTTGATTTCACCAGGAAGAACCTCTGCTTGCACTGAACTGCATATTTTCATTAAAAGTCACAAAATTACCAGTGAATCTTATCCCGAGAGTTCAGGAATATGTGCAATTCTGATTCTCAGTATGGGCATTTTGAAAAGCCCATTTCGAGAGTACGGATAAAATCAGGAAACTTTGTGAAGTTCTCAACGTGTCTCTTTTCATTCTTCTGGGTAAAGTTGTTCGTCCTCTACGGTGGTTATAATCCTAAATTGATCTCTGCGCTTATAAAATGGAATGTTTGCATCAACACAGGAGAATGATTGCGGCAAAATTGTCGGCTGTAGTGAGCGGTTCCTGGTTTACCCGACCATAATATCACCTCATGCACCACGCAGAATCAGAACTGATGAGACGTAAATCTTGGTGCCAAATATAAGACACAGGTAAGTTATAAAACAGTTGATAAAGATCAAAATGTAGATAAAATTTTGAAAATGAAAAAAAAATGTATTTCCGGTTAATCAGTTACCGGTCTTTGGTGGTTCTCCTCCTGTTGGCGGTGGAACGACTTTCCTTCTTCCCATGACATACAGTGCTGCGAAGATCACAAATAGTGCAGCAAATACACCAATCAACGAATAATACAGAATATTATTGGGTGGCGTCGGTGCAGGCTGTATGTAGACGTGCTCCAGATAGGTTGTTCCATCAGCCACCACAGTTATTGTAACCTCAGTTAGTGTGGTAACCTTCGGCGCAGTGTAACTGACCGTGTATGTTCCATTGGAGTTTGTTGTATTTGATGTCTGAGAGAATGTTCCGTATGTTGCGGACAGTGTGAATGGAACATTTCCCGCTGATACACCTGCAGGTGAATTGTATGTGGAATTCACGTACAGAGTGTAGGTGGATCCACTGCTCAGGATTACGGCACCGTCAACCGGCGATATTCCGGGGAAATAGGTTGCAGCCATTGGAGATGGTGGCACGTTTGTCACAGACTGGGAGGAGTTTATGGACATTTGAGTCACTGCAGTGCCTGTAACACCAACAGCACTTATCTCGAAGTCGTCAGCAGGTATCAGGTAAGGATCTGTGAAAGACTGCGGTGTGAACCCTATGAAATTGCCATTCTGCATTGCCACTGAATACATCCCAGCGTTGAACATGGCTGTGGCCATTCCCATAGAGTTGGTTGTAAGCTGTATTCCGGGGAGTTCCAGGCTTCCGAACAGTTGGTTCTGATCAGTGGCCTGGATTACTGGTCCAGCTCCGCTGAAATATCCGCGGTTTGCACCCAGTGCATTCTGACTCATAAGGTCCAGTTCAAAGTTAGGTACCGGAGCCCCTGTCGCGTTAACAACTGTCACATTCACCTGGACTGCTCCTCCCGGGGACGATATGTTGTTTGGATATGTTGTCATTGAGATTGTGTAAGCAGGGCTACTAACTGAAATCCCAAGTGGAAGCTCCACTGGCTGAAGTGTTCCGAATCCGTTGGGGTTTGTGGCCGATGTGATCTGTCCTATAGTCATATATGGTGCAGCTCCCGATACCGGCGCACCAGCTCCATAGTTTCCAAGGAATACATAGCTTTCAAGATTCTGTCCCATTAGGTTAAAGTCCGCTCTGGGCCCAACTTTAAGCATCACAGTTAGAGTACCGTTCTTGGCTGTGGCGCCAGTTACCTGCCACAGTGTATAATTCTGGTATATTGCAGAGCTGGAATCGTTTACCACTGTAATATATCCAGAACTATCAGCAACAAGAGTCATGGTTCCCACTGTAAGCATACCCATGGGGCCTGCTTCGGTTGATATATTTGTTACAACAGTATCCATAGTGCTGTATGTTCCAACATCGGACAGTGCTATTGCAGACAGCACGTTGGATCCGGTGTCTGACGCATAAAGGAAGCCACCGGAAACTGAAAGCTGTTGTGGATTTTTGCCCACAGATACGTTTGTGATCCAGCTGTAGTTAACATAGCCTTCTGCTGCAAGGGAACTGTTGTATGACAGGTTTACCAGCTGGATTGCTGATACGTTGTTGCTACCCGATTCTGCCACATAGAGATCTGCCCCCACAACTGCCATACCATCCGGTCCCTTCTGTGTGCCAAGCTTAATCTGGGATTTGCTGGTAGTCGAGGAGCTTAGCTTTGAGATGTTTATTACGCTCACATTACTGCTTCCGTAGTTTGATACCAGGGCGTAATTGCCGGAGAAGGCAATATAGTCAGGCATGCTACCCACAGCGATGTTTACGTTAGAACCGTGTCCGTGTGATGCATTTACGTAATAGGTTAGATTAATCGCTGTTACGTTGTTAGACCCGGCATTAGTTACCAGAGCAAAGCTGTCGTTTACTCCGTTCATTATCAGGGAGACGTCGCTCGGATTATTACCTACTGCAAAGTTCCCAGCAGTTTTGCCACTACTTAGGTTAACCGCTGTTACATTGGCACTTCCATAGTTCGAAACAAAGGCCCAGACAGAGGTGGTGTTCGATGTCATCTGTGCTACCGAAACTGAATCAGGACCAGTTCCCACGGCGAAAGTCTTGGAGATTTTCATGCTGGATAGATTGAGCAGTGAGATGCTGTTGGTTTCGTTGTTTACGATAACTGCAAATGTACCGTTTGGAGTCAGTGCAAGATTCACTGGTTTAGTACTCGTTGACGATATGTTTGATACCTGTGTTCCATAGTTTATGGAATTGTACAGTTCGTTGAGCGGGTTGCCTGATACCATGGAAAGGGCAGCGTTACTGTATGTTACATTTGTCATGGTGACAATGCCCGCAATGGTCTGCAACGTGAGGCTGTAATTGCTTATTGGGTCTCCAGTAAGCGGATTGTATACCTCTATCTGCATTGGCTTCAATACATTATAGCTGTCATTGAGTGCCGGCATTTCAGTTACCTTATAGGCGACCGGCTGAGGCTGGACGTCTATGAAAGTATAGCCAAGTCCAGGAACAACAGAACCTGGTGTGGCGCTTGAAATTGTCGCAGCAGCAGAGATGTTGATTTCTCCAATGTAGTCTGATGTGTATACCAGAGGCTGGTTGTCAAGCACTTTGAACTCCAGTGTGTAAATGCCGTTAGAATTCGTAACACCGTTCAGGCTTGTTATGTTCAGCAGTGCTCCGGAAGGATTCACACCAAGCGTAATATTGGCACCCGATACAGGTGATCCGTACTGGTTCCTGACCTGTACTGTAACGTTTCCGTATTCTCCATTGGTGTAAACCTGTTTGGGAGTCATTACTCCAACACTCAGCTGTTCTGGAGCCTTGCTGGGAGGTGCAGCAACAACTTGGGACCTCAGGTGGACTGACATGAAATTCCAGTACTCAAAACCGGTTTGGCTTAGAGTGTCATGTGTTGTATTAACAAATGTTGAATTATCTATTGGGAACAGATCTATACCGTATCCAACATTTATCATTGTGGACTCATAGGCCGCTATTCCCTGAATCTCATTTCCGGCAGCTATTCTTACAGACAGAGTTGTGTTTGTATTCATTTTGTTGTATAATGATGTCATGAGGTTGTCGTAGTAAGTTCCGTTGTGGGATGTTGTTAGGCCTGGGAATGTTGTTGAATTCATAGGAGTGAAGGGCCCCAGATAGAACCCGCTACCATATCCTGCAGGTGTGTAGAATGTGACGAAGTCCCCGGTTGGATCTCCCTCTATTCCACTTATCCCGAGCTCTATGCCACTATATCCGTAATCCAGTAAGTTTGAGACGATTGTGCTGAAAGCTTCCTGCGTTACAGTTGTATGAACGCCTATAGAATCCCACCACTTCTGAATGAGCAGTGCCCCCTCAACACCAAGCGGGTTAGATGCCGCAGAAGTAATCTGTATATTCATGGTGAATGGAACTCCATAGTACTCGTACACACCATTCACATATTTCATTCCAGGTGTCTCGTTCAGCAGCTGCATGGCCTTTGCTGGATTGTATGAGAAAGACGGTAAGCTGGTATTCTGCCAGACACTATCTGAATCAGGAACAACTGAAGTCCCAGGAATACCATACCCTTGGTCAACGACTGAATTAAGATAGACCTTGTTCACCGCATAGTTAAGAGCCTGTCTCACCGATGTTATATTCAGCGGAGGATACATCTTTGCAGGCGTGAATGGCCCACTCATTCCGGGATAGGCTCCAGCCGATGCGTTTGCCGCAGATCTGGGGCCAAATGAGTTCAGCTGAATATATCCATAGCCAGTGGTGGGCTTCTTGAATATGTATGTGTGCGAGAACGTGGCTATTGTAGGAATAAATGTTGGGGTAACTCCACCCTCGATCTGATACACCTGATTGAGAGACATTGCTATAACAGCGGATGATAGCGACAGGTACTCTGGAACGTAAAGTTCATAGAATTTTGGAGTCCACTGCCTGAGTGATTTTGTGTACTGTACGAAGTAATGGGGATTTACGTAAAGTTTCCAGTACTGATCAAATATCCACTGACCGCTCGGCATGCCATATCCTCCATTCATCATGAATGGACCGGTTCCAACGAGTTGTGGAGCCATGCCAGTGGTGGGGTTGTAACTGACGTTCCAGTTATTGTATCCGCCCGTGGAACTTGGAGGGGATGCAGTGTAATTCCAGACCCCTGGAACTGTTGAATAGTCGTGATTGACCCATATATGATATGGAAGTATGGGTGTTTCAAGGCTGTACGTCACGAATGTAGCAGACTGATTTGAGAGATAGAAATCCACTGTAGTGTTGCTTACAGGAACCACATTTACAATGTTGGCAAATGAACCACTGTAATCTTCAGATGATTGCAGTATTTTCCACGAAAGTATAAAATCTGCAGACTGGACATAATGTGTCTTCATGGTCATTGGGCTGAATCTGTAGTGTATTGTGTGTGTGTTGCCCCTTGGACCATTAAAAGTTGTTACATTGCTGTATGTGTATGTACTGCCTGCGTTAGCTGGTGTCCAGTCAGTCCACTGTACGCCCTGTCTTATATTTACAGTATATACATATTTCACCGGTTCAAGTTTTCCATTTAGGGGATCGTACGTCGCTTTTGTAGTGGAATTGACAAGACCCAGGAAGCTAGCTGCATTTGTTGATGTCACCGCAGTTTCTGACCAGTTAGTTGCCAGCCACGGCGAAATTGTTTCATTTGGCAGCAGGTTGGTTGCCGAATCATATATCTCGTCGAGCAGGTAGAAGCTATAAACATCGGTCGTAAGATAAACATTCAAATGTTCAACATTGTTAGTTGCTGCCATTATATATGTTCCATTAGTATAGCCAGGTTCCTGCATTGTCGTGGTGGGATATGTATAAGGTGTTACCGAGCCTGCAGAAGCAATTGCAGAGCTTCCTACAGCTGATACTGCATTGGAGCCGTTGCCCACAGCGTTTGATTCCGATACAGCAAGGCCAACCATAACAAATACAATAAGTATGGCCATTACGGCACCAAGTTTCATATATCTTTTTCCATCTAACTTTCTTCCATCACTTGATATAGCATATCACCTTCATCGATGAAATGTTTATGAAAACTATCATATTTATAACTATCGTTCAATATCTGGATTAATAACAATCCATAACCAGTTCTATAGAGTTGAAATAAGGATCTATTGGCCATTACGAAGAGAATTTTGCCTTTTCGGCATACCTCGATGCTTCAGTTAAAAACCATAGCAAACTTCAATGTTTGCCAGTTTATTGGATGATTTTCAACTCTCGAGTCACATCCTGTTTAATAGGATCGAAGTGTGAATTTACAGAAAAAGGGTTCATTAAAGATGGATATTCTGATTTCAATGTCGAAGGCACTTTTCTGAAATTACAAGTATCAATTACTTGCAACACTTTGTTCCAATGAAAATATTTATCAGAGAATGATAAGATATACTGGGTTACCACCACACCATTTACTCTGAAGATACTGTGCATGAGATAAATGTGGAATATCTTAAAGACCTATGGCTTAAATTCCACACGCCGTTCTGATCCATCAAGCATTTTCATGCATTTCTGCAAAGCGTAATCAAGCTGTTCGTCCTTGCCATTCATGTAAGCGTCAGGTGGGTTTTCAACATCGTCTGTGGGTTCTGCGCCATGATTCTCCAATCCAAATTTTATATCCTTGAACCAGAGAGCAAATTCAGGCTGGGTTACTATGGTGCCATCCACCAGTTTCCTGCGGGGGCTTATTCCCACGACGCCACCCCATGTTCGTTTGCCCACAACTGGACCTATACCAAGCAATTTAAACGCGTGGGTGAAGATGTCACCATCTGATCCCGCATTCTCATTTGTGATTGCCACTATTGGCCCGTTTACAGAATCCGCTGGATATGCATGCGGAATACCGTATCTTGGTTTATCGAAACCAAGCCTGGCGCGCATCAGCTTCTCCAGAATGATCTGTGATACAGAACCTCCCCCGTTAAATCGTACGTCCACAATCAGGCCATCGTAATTTGCTTCCCTGCTGAACAGTCTTGAAAATTCGTTAAATCCGTTGACCCCCATATCAGGTATATGCACGTATCCAAGCCTCCCGTTGCTCTTAGTATGAACATATTTTCTGTTCGTTTCGACCCAGTCCCTGTATCTTAGAAAGCGATCGTCGGGAATTGCTCTCACCGGCCTTGCAACTATTCTTCCATCCTTCCTGATTAACTCCACATTTACGATTCTATTGGAACAATTGATGAGAGCCTTCCATGGTGTGAAATCCTTGTTGAGTTCCTGACCATTTATTCTGTTGATCACATCACCGGCCTGTGCAAATCCGCCATAGGCAAGCGGAGACTTTTCGTTTTCGTTGGACGGGTCTCCCATGAGCACCTTAGTTAGGACATATCTGCCATCCTTGAATGAAAAATCCGCTCCAAGCCTGGCAACTTGCAGGGAAGAAGCTACATGGAAATCACCGCCCATCTCATATGAATGCGACGTACCGAATTCCCCCTGCATCTCCCTGATCACATCAGAGAGTTCGTATCTGCTGGTTACGTTTTTCACAAGTTCTTCGTATCTTGCATAAATATCAACTGAAAGCTTCTTTGAAATTTCTCCGTTCCAGTAATTATCCCTTGCAAGCCTCCAGCTTTCCCTGAACATCTGCAACCATTCTTCACTGGGATCAATAGATACGCTGATGCGCTTTGTGTCAAAATTTGTTTCCGCTATTATCTTGAACGGTTTAAATTCACTCGCCACATTGAATTCTAATTGCCTGAGAACGTCCCCCTCAAATCTGGCCATTACTGAACTGCCTGATCTGGAAACAGTGTATTCTGCAACCTTTTCTGCAATTACCGATTCCTCCCTTTTGGCAAAGCTGTACAGGCATAGTTTTCCTGTCCTCAGGGCCATAGTATTATAGTATTTCATTCCACCTTCCACTTCATATCTCAAGTAAGTGAGACCCCCGGGGACTGACTTCAAAGCGGAAATATCTCCTGCTGGCACCATTAAGGGTTTGCTTGAAAGTTTTTCATCTCCCGTGCCGGTATCAATATAATTTTCTGGTACCAGATCTGCAGGCAATGGCACGTCATCAGGAGAACTGAGTTTACCCAGTGCAATGGAATAAGGGCGGGTTATCTGCTGAAAACCCAGATCGAAAACAAGCTTGTCCGATACTGGATCCAGCGACCTGTCTGATAAGTAAAATAAAAATTTGTCATCATCACTGAAAGCAGGAGAGTAGTCGCGGGAATTATCCGTGGTTATATGCCTGATATTGCCTGTTTTCAGGTCATATATCCTTAGAGTGGCAAATTCATGTCCACCCAGGAACTGCCTTATGACAGGGAACACATAAGCAATCTTGGAGGAATCGCGGGACCAGGCAACATCGTATATCCTTCCCTGTGGACTTGTATCCACCACAATATGGCTTGCATCTTCATTATTTACAAGAATAAGCTGAAAACTGTTGTTTGTTACGGCCAGCCATTTCCCGTCGGGTGATGGAACAAGAGATTCAATACTGCCAAGCTCCCCCTTAAGCTTTGAACATTTGCCGGTTCGGAAATTGTATCTGTAAATTGTTTCGATATTATCCTTGTCTCCATCAAACACTACACTGTCAGGGCCAATAAATCTGGCCAATCTTATTCTTCCGGAAGCAGCATCAATTTTAATGGACGGACCATCCTTCACACCCGTTATGAATCCCTGCCCTCTGACCACCGTGAGGACCACATCGCCAGTGTTATTAAGTTCAAACTCTTCCAGGAATTTAGAGGAATCAACATATCTGGTGGTCAGACTGGTGAACCCAACCCTGAACTGCGGAGTAATATCACTGGTTATACCATCCTTCGGATTAAAATTATACAATTTTCCGGCTTTGGAAAATACTGCCAGAGAACCATCCGAAGAGAGATGCCTTGGGTAAAAGTCCTTGAATTCCGTGTGTTTTTTCAAGTCTGAACCATACTGATTTATTGAATATATCTGGCCGAATCCATCCCTGTCTGTCAGGAAATATATCCTGCCATTCATGTACACCGGAGAAGATACATGGGTTTCCATGTCCACAATCAAGGAAAAACCTCCATCAGTGGTTCCTTTCCATACTTTACCGCGGGTACCTCCCCTGTATCTCTTCCAGTGTGGCATTTCCCAGGTATTGCGCCCCAGGAAGATATTACCATCTCCAAATATTATGTGGGAAGCAGGGCCGTATAACATTCGCTCCAGAATTCCATTTGCTGTGTCAACAGAATAGAGATGTGTCAGTGCTGTGAATGGACTCAATGCGTCTGTGGATATTATCACGTGCTGGTTATCTTTCCACCCTGCCACATCAGTATACATCCTCCTGCTTGTGCTTTTGCCCGTCAAATAAGTGAGCCTATGCAGATCGGTGCCATCGGCATCAATGACATATATATCGGCAGAACTTGCATCTTCACCAGACATCACCCGGAAAGCAATTTTATGGCCATCAGGGCTGAATTTAGAATTGCTGATTATGCCCATGCCTCCTGCAAGGTAATGTGGTACCCTCTCTCTGATGGACATTATCCAGAGACTGTCATTGGCAGTGAAAATTACGTTCTCACCGTTAATATCTGGTGCAGTTATGTATGCATTCATAATTGCTTAATGTCTTTATTCCTCTATATGCATTTCTCAAAAATATGAACTAAGTTCATTTGAAACAAGTATTATTATGCAGGTTGCTGCATATACCACTATGGAAACATACCAACTCTTTCCAGACATTCACCGTGATAGAATTGCTTTTGTGGCTGACGATGAAATATGGGAATACGAAACCGGAAGAGGGAGCTACCAGAAGATACTATCTAACTTTGGTGCAGTGACAAATCTGAGATTCTCGCCTGATGGTAAGCACATATATTTCTGCCTTCTCCGTGGAACAGAGGCAACCTCCAGCGAAGTTTTCAAAGTTTCATCTTCCGGAGGAACACCCATCCAGGTAACTTTCTTCGGAAGTCCTTCCCTTGGTATTGCCGGATTCTCAAAGGATGGAAAACTTATCGTGACAACCGATTCATTGAGCCCATTCAGAAGGGCCTCTGAACTCATTGAGATAGATGAGGATACAGGATCCTGGAAACCACTGAATCTTGGGCCGGCCACCACAATTCTCTATTCAGATAAGTACACAATCCTTGGAAGAAACACATTCGATATTCCAAACTGGAAACACTACAGAGGAGGGCTGAGAGGCAAAATATGGGTCAGGAGTGATGGCGATCAGTTCCGTAAGCTTCTTGATCTGGATGGAAACATTACTTCAATCACATATGCAGGCAACAGGATTTTCTTCACATCGGATTATGAAGGAACAGGGGAACTGTATTCTGTTGATATTCGTGGCAGGGATATCAGAAAACACACGTCCTCTGGAACATATTATGCAAGAAATGTGAGATCAGACGGCCATTCAATTGTATTTCAGTCCGGCGGAGAAATCTTTTATATGGCGGACGAAGGCTCCAGCCCTGAGAAACTGAATCTGGCACCGGAAATCGGGGGACTTCAGACCTCAATGCGCTTCGCAGATCCATCACACTTTCTCACCGATTTTTCGGTCTCTCCAGATTCGTTCAGAGTATCTTTTGTCTCAAGGGGCCATTCATTTGTTATGAGTCCGGAGCACGGGCCCGTGGTTGAGCTTGGGAGTGAAGAGAAAGGCCGGATAAAGTCACTGATCTTCATTCCCGGTTCTAACAATACCATAGGAATATCAGATGAGGATGGTGAAGATGGTTTTTCCATTTATGATCTCAATGGAGAATTGGTCAGGCGTATTAAAATTGAGAGAGGGCTTATCAGAAAAGCATACGCAAGCCCGGACGGAAAAAAACTGGCATTTTCTAACAGCCGCTATGAGCTATTCGTCCTGGATTTATCGAATGACAGCATAGATCTTGTTGCAAGGTCTGAATACGGCTTCATTGATGACTTCAGCTGGCACAGAAATTCAAAATATATAGCATATTCATTCCCAGAAAGCAGAAGCCAGTCAAGCATATTCGTAGCTGATGCTGACAGGCTTGACGCTCATCGTGTAACAACCGGTGGCTACAGGGATTACAGCCCGAGCTTTGATCCAAAGGGAAGATACCTGTACTACCTGTCCCAGCGGGACCTGGATCCGGTATATGACAAGATAGTCTTTGAACTTGGATATCCCATGGCCGCAAGGCCGTATTTTGTGACACTCGATGAGAAAGTGAAATCACCACTCCTTTCAAATGACCTGACAGAAACATACAGCGAAATTTCCTTTCAGGGGATAACCGGCAGGGTTGGCAGCTTTCCAATGGAAGTATCTGATTACACCAGGCTGGAAGCTGCCGAGGAATCGTTCTATACATTGAAGTTCCCTGTTGAGGGAAGCATGAAATATTACCTCTGGTCCTCCGCAGAAAGAAGCTCAGGCATACTGGAGAACTTCGATCTGAAGAGACGGAGGGGCGAAATAGTTGC
The DNA here is from genome assembly GCA_021797265.1 of Thermoplasmata archaeon. The sequence goes on along the minus strand of JAJZZZ010000003.1, from coordinate 1,556 downwards.
AACCGGTCTGACTGACTTCAAGCTTTCACCGGACCTGAAGCATATGCTCATCAAATCTCAGGGTAAATTTTTCCTCATGAACCTGCCGCAGAAAGACATAGTTTTTCCAACGGTAGCTGATCCGTCAAAGGCAGTACCTGTTGATCTGCAGAGGATAAAGCTCAGAGTTCATCCTCGTTCTGAGTGGAAACAGATGTTCAGGGAGGCATGGATAAGGATGCGCGAATTCTACTGGAATCCTGATAGAATCGGCAGTTTCTGGAATGATACCTATACCAAGTATGAAAAATTGCTGCCAAGAATAACCACAAGATATGCTCTTTCCGATCTTATAAGGGAGATGCAGGGCGAACTTGGCACTTCACATTCCTATGAGATCGGGGGAGAGATGACCACTGTTCCCAACTATTCCATAGGACGGCTGGGTGCAGACTTTCAGTGGAATGGCAGTGCATTCATGGTTTCCAGAATCTACTGTGGCGACGAGTCAAGCCCGGGTGAGAAATCCCCACTGCTTCTCCCGGGAATTGACGTCAGGTCCGGAGACCTTCTGTTATCCGTTAACGGCATCAGAGTTGGAAAGGACATGCCACCAAATGCCGCCCTTCTCAACCATTCAGGTGAAGATGTCCAGCTTGAATTTTACAGGGACGGGCATCGAACCTTTTTCACGGTACCGGCAATTCCGGATGACCGAAGCATCAGGTACCGGGACTGGGTTGAGGACCGCAAGAAATATGTGCACAAAAAAACAGATGGAAAAGTCGGGTACATACATATCCCGGACATGGGCCCCAATGGGTTCAATGAATTCCACAGGCTACTTGAATCCGAGACTAAGTACGAAGGCCTCATCGTGGATGTGAGATTCAACGGCGGAGGGCATGTATCCCAGTTGCTCCTTGAGAAGCTTGCCAGAAAGAGGATAGGCTTCGATCAGCCGAGAAGAGGGCCGAAAATACCGTATCCTGATTATTCCGTTGCAGGGCCCATGATTGCTGTCACCAATGAATTTGCAGGCTCTGATGGAGATATATTCAGCCACTCGTGGAAACTTTTCGGCCTTGGACCACTGGTTGGCACCAGGACCTGGGGAGGAGTGGTCGGGATCAACACTGATTCCACTCTGGTGGATGGCACCATAGTGACCCAGCCCGAGTTTTCCTTCAGCTTCATTGATGTTGGATTCGGTGTTGAAAACTACGGCACTGATCCGACAATTGAGGTAGAACCTTCACCCGATGATTACCTCAAGAACTCAGACCCACAACTGGATAGGGCCATAGGTGAAATAATGGAAATGATGAAAAACAAAAAATAAATAATCTATATTTAAAGAAATTCTGCCAGGTCTTCAGGCTTCAGTTTGTAAAGCGGCTGGTCAATGAGTGACTTTGCGCCTATGACGGGGCTCCTGTCCTCATAGGTTTCCTCATCCACATCATAGAAAATGCCTATTGGGATCTTGTCTCCCCACTGAAGTGCCATTTCATATGCCTTGGCAAAATTCTTGGTGTCCATTTCCGGCTTGTAAACCCTCTTCCTGAAGAAATCGT
>JAJZZZ010000063.1 GCA_021797265.1 Thermoplasmata archaeon | reverse complement strand
TTCATCGGAAGAGCCTGAAAAAGAGGCCAGGGATATTCTGGAAGTCATAAAAAGCATTAATGCAGAGTCATTAAATATTGACAGGATCCCAGCCCATCCAGGAGTTACCGCTCAATCATTGCTTGTTTACTGTATGTTTCTTGCCCGCGACAGGGAGATTGATGTAGAGCAGGAATATCCCTTCGGCCCAATAAAAGTGAAGGTAAACAATGAGTTGAAGAGATGACATCCATGATTGAACATTCTGATAATGCAACCAGGATAATACCTGCATCTGAGATATCACAGTATGAGTTCTGCAATGTGGCCTGGGAGATGGAAAGGGCAGGAGTTCCACATTCTTCCAAATCTTCTGTTAGAATAAGAAAGGGCATAACAAGTCATCAGAAAAAAGAAAGGCAGTTCCGGTATGCCCGGGCAATTTCCATAAGTATGGTCATTCTAATGGCTATCCTCATAATAACAACAGTTCTGATGTTAGCGGGATTGGTTTGAACGGGCAATTTTTGCCAGTATTTCTTCTACTTTCAATTATTATTCTGTACCTTATTTATTACTTTTTGAGAAAGTCAAGCCCTGAACCTGGGTCCAGAAGGATTTACAGCGATCTGTCCTCTGGAGGCAGAATCATTGTTAGCCAAAGGTACAGAATTTCAGGCAAGCCTGATATGATAATGCGCAAAGGCCGAAACCTCATACCATTTGAATACAAGAGCACTGATGCTGAGAGGCCAAGAAGTGGCCATCTGCTTCAGATGGCAGCATACTTCCTGATACTTGAGGAAAATTTCCCGGAATCGAGAATCGATCATGGAATTCTGGAATACAGAAGAAAGAAATTCAGGATAGAAAATTCCAGAGAGCTCAGGGAAAAACTTCTTAAAACCGTCAATGAAATGAGGGGCAGTGATATGAGCGGGAAAAGAAATCACAATAATCCAGGCAAATGCTTCAGGTGCTCATTTAAGGATTCATGTTTGCAAAATTTAATTACAGCAAAACGATAGAGCGGGGAAATGTTCCCTGTCAATATTCTGTCCAGAAACATGGCTGAGGTTGTAACTGTAGAAGAAGCAGAGAAACTTGATCCAGATTCATCTACCGCATACATTGGTTTTGAGCCATCCGGACTTCCGCACATTGCCACAGGTATACTCTGGGCCATGAAGGTCAAGGAACTGGCGGAGGCAGGTGTCAGAGTTACAGTTTTGCTGGCTGATCTGCATTCACAGATAAACGACAAACTGGGGGGAGACCTTAAGAAGATACGCGAAAGCGGAAAAATGATAGAGCGCTGCATGAAGGCTTACGGCCTTCCGTCAAATGTTGAATTCAAATGGGCTACAGACGTGGTTAATGACAGAGAATACTGGACAACACTCATAAAGGTTGCAAAGAGTTCCACTCTTTCCAGGCTTAAGCGTTCGCTTCCTATAATGGGCAGGACAGAAGAGGATGCGGAAGGAGACTTCAGCAAATTTATATACCCACTTATGCAGGTGACGGACATAATTTACAGCGGCTTTGACATAGCGCTCGGAGGCATGGATCAGAGGCATGCCCACATGCTGCAGAGAGACATTGCTGAAAGAATGGGTGTAAAGAAGGTAGTATCTGTTCATGGGAATCTTCTGGAAAGCCTAAAAGGCACAGGAAGGATGGATCCATTCAAGAAAATGTCTAAGAGTGATGCCGATTCAGCTATTTTCATGACTGACAGTGAATCAGATGTAAATCGAAAAATATCCTCCGCTTTCTGCCCTGTAAAAGAGGTCTCCGGAAATCCTGTTGTTGACATACTCAAATACATAATTCTTCCCTACTCCGAAGATGGAATAGAAATAACCCGGCCTCCTTCAAAAGGAGGGGCAATCAGATTCAAAGATTTCGCTGAATTCAGTGGAGTGTATGAAAGGGGTGAGATTCATCCCCTTGACCTTAAGAAGGCCGTAGCAGCAGCATTAAATAGTTTGATGGAAAAAGGCAGGGCAGCATTGGCAGCGGATGAAAATGCACTCTGAGAATATCCCCAATGATATAGGATCTATTTCAGTTTTTCCAGCACTATTTTGCCATCCTCAAGGTAGTATCCAAGTATCTCGGATGGCTGGATTCTCAATTCGTCTATGACTTTCTTCGGAAGTGTAATTCTAAGGGATTTGCTCTTCTTTGAAACATGTGATACGTCAATGAGAGTTCTCATGAATAATATGCTAACATAATTTCAATATATAAGGTTGACACTTGCTAGCAATAGTGATATCAGAAAAACCTGTCCAGGCTTTTCTGTGCACCTTTGGAATATAGTTTGGACAGGGTATCAACGTATGGAGAAACACGTTCCTGTGAGAAATTATGCCTTTCACACAGTATCTTCATGATTGATTCCCTGTTCGGTGGCATATGCTGGAGTTCGCCCCACTCCTCATGCGGTGGGTTCATGAAAATGTCTTCCACATCTTCAAGGCTTTCTATACTGGCACCCTTCATGTCAAGAATCTGCCGTAGAGTGTTGCCCTTGCGTATCAGATTTAGTCCGGTTTTTGCTCCAACTCTCTGTACACCCCTGTTGAAGTCAGTGCCAGTGAGCATTCCAATCCAGATGAGCTGGCGCCTGTCAATTGAAAGGTTTGAAAGGTTTTCCTCCAGATCAATGTATTCTGGCCTGACGTTGACATAGAAGTTTCTCCCCGGAACCTTTCTTCTTCCTGAGAATGTCATATTTCGGAAAACTCTTTTGGCCCCGAAAAGCAAGCAGTCATAATCCTGCGATATAACTCCGTCGACTGCTCCCTGCGCATTCATGTAGGATGCCTGTGCCTCTCCTTCTGATTTTGCCTGAACCACTGGAATGCCCATAGCCTCCAGTAGTTCCCTGCACTCATCTATCATTGGCCGTGTAAGGAAATTAATTCTACCAGACAGGGAACGTATGCGTTCCTCATCTCCAGCCTCCTCTGCCTTCTTCAGCTCCATAATATTTTTCTCCCTCATCATCCTCCTTTCATCAAGTGTGTTCCCCTTAAGGCTTGAGGGCTTGCCATCAAGTACGTAAACCAGCCTGAGGCCAGCAGAGATGAGGCTAACAGATCTGTAGAACAGGCCGGACAGATGAGATGTAACGTTTCCGGCATTATCCATAAGGGGCGTTCCATCTGGCTGCCTGATGCTGCTAAGGAACTGGTATATTATGTTGTATGAGTCTACGGCCATGGTCATTCCGGAATGATCCTCTATTCTGGTCTCATGTTTAATGAGGATGTCAGAAATATCTACCCCCATCAGGGCACCTCACAGGAAATTCCATATTCCATCAATCTGAATACGGCACTCTTCCCTTCCGCAATAGAGCGATGCTTTACAACACTTATCTTCCTGCCTCCCCCCGCAGTTTTCTCAACCCGGAATATTGCCTTCATAAGATGATCCATGAGGAACCCGCCAAAAGGATGAAGGTTCCCCGAGTCTGGATCCTGATATATCTGGTTCGTAAGCAGCAATGGAATTGAGTTTCTGACGGCTATGCCGGTGAGAATGTTCAGCTGGCGCTGAAAAGCTGAACTCCTGCTCTGGTAGTCTTGAAAATTCTCAAGCCTGAAGAATTCTGTGAAAGAGTCAATGACAACTACACCCACACCCCCAGGCTTTTCCGTAAGCTTGGAGGCCTTAATGATTGAAACTTCCTGATCGTCGAGAGATGATACCCTGTATAGAAGAAGGTTATCCATATTATCCGTTCTGCCAGAATTTAGCTGAAGAAATCGTTCCGTGGAAAACCCCTCTGAATCCAGGAATATTACCTTCTTACCAGAACTGATGGCGGAGATGGTGAACAGCATAGCAAGATTGCTCTTTCCTGCACCGCCCTCCCCGAATATTTCTGTAATAACTCCTGACTCAATCCCTCCACCCATAACCGTATCTATGCATGCCACGCCAGAGCTCAATTTAGGCTGAAGGCTAGTGGGATCAAGTTTTTCCATTATCCCTTATTGGATGAGGATATTTATTTTTCCTTAGAGTAGAATGTCATTGGGAATTCCATTCAAGAATTGTATCTGCCACGGGCTTCAGATCTCCCGGGGGAAGTACTGATGTGGCCAATATACCACTGCTTTTTCTTCCATCAGCTATAAATATTGAGCTGGCTGAAAGGGAAAACATCCTTGCGTCTTCCGGAGAATCACCTACACTGACAGTTGAATCTGGCTTTATTCCGGTATTTTTCTGTATATCACGCAGGACAACATCCTTTGACTTTGGGTCCACCATTATAATGCCGTTTTCCGTCAGTCTCCCATCTTCAGATGGGACGATGTCATTGGCCATTACTATTCCAATCCCTGATTCAGTACCTATCCTTCTCGCCAGTGGCTTCAAGCCTCCCGATATTATGGCGCATGTGATCCCGGCATCTTTCAAAGCCCGCACAGATGATTTCAGGTTTTTAACTGCAGTTATTCCTGAAAGTATTTTGTCCAGATCCTTAGTGGTCATATCAGGCCTGACCTCGAGCCATCTTCTCACATCTCTTGCAAGGAATTCCCTGTATGATATCTCAGATTTCCTGTATAATTCTAGATTATCTGAATTGTCAACGCCCAGATATCTATGGACAAATTCCCAGCTGGATCTCTCCAATGTGAGAACTCCGTCCATATCAAATGCAACGAGCATAACACGCATTTCTATTTCCTCAGTAAGGTGTTGAAGCCGTGGCCAATCTCCCCTCTTTTCCACAAATCAGGCATTTTCCTTTGTTCTCATTCTCCTTCTGCATACCAAGAACTGTTTTTCCAGTTTCACCTTCAATCCTGTCTGAACATTCCTTTGAACCGCACCAGAAGAATCTGAACATATTCTCCCCTCTCTTTATTTTTTCCAGGGAACCCCCATCCTCTATGCTTCGTTCAAAATGCTCGTACGCCTTACGCCTCAGTTCATCTTTCAATAATGCAAGCGCCCTGGAAACCTCCGACGGGAGATCGGTAATATTGCATTTTATTCTGTCCCCTCCAGTTCTTAGTCTCATTGTGATTTTATTATCCATTACCTCTCTGGCGCCAATCTCTATTCTCAGGGGCACCCCTTTCATTTCCCATTCATTGAATTTGAAACCTGGTGTGTAGTTGTCTCTGTTGTCTATGTGGACTCTGAATCCTTCAGCGGAGAGTATATTGCTGACCTTCATGCAGTATGAACCGGTGTCTGCCTTTTCTGAAGGAATTGGAATTATGACGATCTGAACAGGGGCAATGGATGGCGGAAATATCAGTCCAGTATCATCTCCATGAATGCCGATGACCGCTGCCAGAAGACGCTCGCTCAGTCCGAATGTTGTCTGTGAAACATAGGAATGTGTCCCATCCTCTTTAAGGTATTCAATGCCATAATTTCTGGAAAAGTTTTCCCCATACTGATGTATAGTCCCTATCTGCAGGCTTCTTCCGCCGGGCATTGCCGTGTCGAATGCAAGCGTGTACTTTGCTCCCGGGAACTTGTCCCAGTCTGGCCTCTGGTCAACTACGAATGGAAGGCAGAGTTCATCACTAATTCGATCCCATATCTGCCTGTATTCTACCATCTGTAACTCTGCAGATTCATAATCTGTATGGGCAGTGTGTGCTTCGAAGAAATGAATTTCCCTTATTCTAATGAACGTCCTTGTATGTTTTGTCTCGTATCTGTATACGCTGACTATCTGATATATCTTCAGAGGAAGATCCGTATGGGCCCTTATCCAGAGCTGAAACATGCCGTACATGGCCGCCTCACTGGTTGGCCTGAGGGCCATTTCCACGTCCAAAGGTTCTCTGCCGCCACGGGTTACCCAGAATACCTCATTTTCAAAGCCCTTCACATGTTCAAATTCGATGCTCAGCTGGTCTCTCGTAATAAGTACCGGGAACTGCACCTCCTGAAAATTGGAGCTGTCCACATTATCCCTTATTATCCGGTCTATGCCTTTCATAACCTTAAGGCCGTAGGGGAGCCATACATTCATTCCCTTTATGGGGTACCGCTTATCGCTTAGCCCGCTGAGATCTATGATTTCATTGTACCAGGAGCTGAAGTCAATCTTCTTGTTCTCCATTAACTGCCATAACTCCGTTTTTTTAATTAATCTTTCACATAGCCCGATTAACAATTTTAGCCAATTTAAAAAGGTAACAGAAAAACCCAGCCGGGTATGTTAAAAAAATCTCTGGATACAGTTATGAAATATCGGGTAAGCCCTTATTATGAAATTTAAATCACGAAGCAATTATAAACCAATCCTCATTATGTACCCTATGAATCTGTTAGAATCTACAGATGACAGTGAATTCATCATTGAGCTAGCAAAGAGGATAATTCCAGTTCAGGCAATATCTCCGGAATCAGGGGGTGAAGGTGAAGGCAAGAGGGCTGAGGTCCTGATGGAAATTCTCAGGGATATGGGCATCAGGAATGTAAACAGATACGAAGTACGGGATTCGCACAATGTAGTAAGGCCCAGCATTGTGGTAAAAGAGGGAAACCAGGACAGGACATTCTGGATCGTTGCCCATATTGATACAGTTCCGGTCGGAAACCGGGCTCTCTGGACATTTGATCCATTCCAGCCCACCGTTAAAGAGGATCGCATATACGGACGGGGCACATCCGATAATGGACAGGCTGTATTTCTTTCACTGCTTCTTCTCAAAAAGCTGAGAAAAACTGACCTGAAATACAATCTCGGCATAGTTTTCGTTGCCGATGAAGAAGTCGGGAGCAAATATGGGATAGATTTCCTTCTTGACAAAGGGCTCTTCACCAAGAATGATCTGGTTCTTGTTCCCGATGCTGGCACCAGTGATGGTACAGATATCGAGGTCGCAGAGAAGAGCATTTTATGGATAAAGTTCAAAGTATCAGGCAAGCAGTATCATGCCAGCCAGCCATTCATGGCCATAAATGCAAACAGGGAGTCAATGAAGTTTTTCCTGATGCTTGATCAGGCCCTTCACGAGAGATTTGCCGAAGAGAATGCAATTTTTACCCCTCCGTATTCAACCTTCGAACCAACCAAAAGGGAGAAGAATGTGGACAACGTCAATACTATTCCAGGTACGGAAATACAGTATTACGACTGCAGAATTCTTCCTAAGTATGATCTAGACATTGTGACAGATTTCATTGATGAAAAGATAAAAGAGTTCCACAAAACATCAAAGGCAAGAATCAGTTACGAATTCTTCCAGCGGGAACAGGCCCCCCTGCCCACACATGAGAGTTCAGACATCGTCAGGATACTTAAGAATGCAATCCGAGAAGTAAAAGGCAAGGAGGCAAAGGTTATTGGAATAGGTGGGGGAACATGCGCAGCCTTCTTCCGAAGAAGAGGCATAGAGGCTGCTGTATGGTGCACAACAGAACCTGAGGTCGCCCATCAGGCCGATGAGTATGTCCTTATACCACACATAATTGGAGACGCAAAGATCATAGAGAAAATAATATACGGGTAGACTCAGGGATTCTCGTCGGAGAATGCCAGGTCCCTGATTCTGCTTACACCATCTATCTCATCTATTATCTGGGATACAGTCTCTGGGACATCCGACTTCCAGTCCTGGCCATGAAGCATCTTTTCCCTTATCCTGGTTCCTGACCAGGAATCCCTATTAATCATGTTCATGGAATTCACTGAATATCCTTTCTCATAGAACAGTCTCTTAACAAGCGGGTTATTTGTGAAGACCTGATTGAACCTTGGGGTAAGTGATTCTACATGTGCAACCCATAGTGGATTGGAATTAACATCCTCAATTGGCACAAGGTAGAACTGATAGATTCCCTCAGATTCAAGGGTGCTTGAGATCATTATGTGCCTTTCCCCTGCTGTGAATGGGTCTTTCAGGGTGTGGGAATATTGGGCACTGCCGATCCCGATGATTATGGATTCCGTCTCTTTCAAAATTTCTCTGATTATTGCGAGATGACCTTTATGGAAAGGTTGAAATCTTCCAACTATAAAAGCCCTGTTGTTATTCAACACTGACCCTCTCTTCAGGTTCTATTCTGATTTTAAGGGATTCACCATCAACATCCCACTCCTTTCCACCCTCTGCGTCTCCCCTTTTTATGGAGAGTGCAAGCGATTCAGCCGATATCCAAGAAAGTTTTGGCTCTATCTTTTCCCAGGTGGAGTTGTCGCAGTTTACCTCTACCTTTATGTTATCGTCGTACTGCAGGTCTATCTCTTTCCTCATTACCTGTATCCTTCTCAATATCTCTCTGGAGAAACCTTCTATTTCGAGGTCCCTGTCCATATCCAGGCTCATGAATACTGTGATTCCAAGGGCGCCGTCAGTCGACATGGAATAGTTTCCT
>JAJZZZ010000062.1 GCA_021797265.1 Thermoplasmata archaeon | reverse complement strand
TTGGGAAGAAAGATACAACGGGAACTGATTCGAGCACATCAGTTATTGGTATTATGATAGCCCCGGCAGACTTAACCCTTGCTGAAAGAATTCCCAGGAATATGGCCAGCAGAACTGAGGCCACCATGAGGATCCATATCCTTGCGAAAGTCAGGAAAATGGCATAAAACATGAGGGCAATCGTGTGAAGAGTGATGAACATTGATCACCTGCCTCCTCGTTTTCTGAAACCAAAACGTTCATTCTTATATGCCCCATTTTCCCTTATCCAGTTTAAGGGATTTTTACGGGATTAACATATAACACTTAAATATTTTGAGTTGAAGTGCCAAGGCTAATTATTTCAATGAAAGCCACGTTAGGAAATTTAGAAGGGCATATTCAGAAGGTTTTGGTATACTCTCGCCATAAGTTATGGTTCCCTATCAAGGCCATATGTTTCAAAATTCTATCTTCTAGCTTTCATCGCAACCAGAACTAGGGGTATAAATATCAGAAAGAACAGACTCCAAGAGGGGAATGCATTATAAAGTTATGAATTGTGGGTGGTAGAAGATTAATATAGGTGGGCGGTAAGAACTGCTATAGCTATAAAAACCGCAATGCCAAGGCCAGATTTTCCATCCTCTCTTACTATACGAAAGATACCATATTAGAGATTTAGCTGTTCTCTTTTCCTTTACCCTCTAAATGTTTTATCATGATAGATGCCAATTTTGACACAATGTGAGGTTCTTATGACATTGTGATGTTTGCAGACAGATCTGGGCCGTACGGTCAATGGTTTGGTGATTTCATAACAAACGCTAACCCCTGAACATGTTCCTTCAAGGATGAAAAAAATTTCTATAACCACAATAATATAACTTTAAAATACCCCATCTGATGTATAATGGGGATCCTGCAAAAAGAGTAAAAATTACAAAATACTCTGACATTTATATCTATGCAGGGGATGGGATTTGAACCCACGTATCCCTACGGAACCAGACCCTCAATCTGGCGCCTTTGACCAATCTCGACAACCCCTGCTTCTTTCTACCTGATTTGAAAAGTGATTAAGTAATTTTGCCCAGCATAATCCATGAATACTCCTATGAACCTATTCCAAGTCTGGAAATGCATGAAGATTTTTTTCTACTAAATTAATGGCATTCTTAACGACAGATATAAATTAAGATGTATGTTATAACAGAAGATGACAGTAAGAGAGAGGAGCGCATTTATCGTTGACGCCATAAGGACACCTATAGGAAGGAGGAATGGGGCCCTCTCTGAAATTCACCCGGTTGATCTTATGGCAAAGCTTCTCCAGAATGAAATTTCAAAATTCAAGATACCTCCCGAAAATTATGATGATCTGATTCTTGGATGTGTCAGCCAGGCTGGAGAACAGGGTATGAATGTTGCCAGAAACTCCTGGTTATCGGCTGGCCTCCCGGAGTCAGTGCCGGCAGTGACCGTGGACAGGCAATGCGGATCAAGCCTTCAGGCCGCTACATTTGCCGCATATGCAGTTCTCTCAGGCATGCAGAAGATTGTTCTGGCCGGAGGAGTAGAATCAATGAGCCGTGTTCCGTTGGGAAGCACAATAAATGGGTCTTCAAACCCGATAACAATGGATCTTGCAATCAGATACGGGCTTGACAGAGAGTGGTTCAGCCAGGCTAAAGGTGCTGAGTCCATAGCTCTGAGTTATGGCCTTACCCGGGATGAGCTTGATGAGTTCAGCTACATGAGCCACCTCCGTGCATTATCCGCCTCTTCACTTTTCAGGAAGGAGATTTCTCCGGTTGTTGCTGACCTGAGCGGAGACGGCAGTGAGATCGTTACCATACTAGATCATGATGAGGGTGTCCGTGCATCACCGGACCTGGAGAAAATGAAGAATCTGAAACCGGCATTCCCCGGCCTGAAAATGATCACAGCCGCAAATAGCAGCCAGATATCAGATGGTGCTAGTATTTCCATTATATGCTCCAATGAGGCCGTCGAACAGTATGATCTGAAGCCCAGGGCAGAGATAGTTGCAACATCCGTAGTTGGCGTCGATCCGGTATCCATGCTTACCGGTCCTATTCCTGCGACATCATCTGTCCTGAATAAGGCTACCATGGACATCTCCGAGATCGATCTGTTTGAGGTGAACGAGGCATTTGCTCCTGTTGTTCTTGCATGGCAATCGGAATTCGGTGTTCCTCTGGACAGGGTCAACATTCATGGGGGGGCGATAGCCTTAGGGCATCCCCTTGGTGCTACTGGAACAAGAATAATTTCCACACTTCTTAATGCGCTTGAAGAAAAAGGTAAGAAATATGGTCTGGTGGCCATCTGCGAGGGTGGTGGTATGGCCAACTCAATGATAATTAAAAGGTTATAAAATTATTTATCGCATTTTCCTGTGGGACAGGCCGGGTCGAAGGTTGCGTCCAGTTTCAGATACTTGTCCGGAACCTTGACTATAAGCTCCGTTATCTCCTTCTCCGCCTCAGGTTTCTTTACCTCCGGCTGCTTTTTCTTTACCTGCTGGGTTCCGGAGTAAAGTACCTGTTCCGATTTGCTTCTGTCCCTGTAAACTGTGATTCCCTTGCAGTGGAGGTCCTTTGCCATCCTGTAGGCCTTTGCTATATCCTCGGGTGTAGCATCTGATGGCAGATTAATAGTCTTTGAAACACCGGAATCACAGTATCTCTGGAATGTTGCCTGCATAAGGACATGCCATTCCGGATCTATCTCATGCGCAGTCACATATACCCTCTTCAGGTCTTCAGGCAGCTCAACGTCATGAAGATTGCCAGTGAGCGCTATCTTGTGCATCAGATCCTCTGTGTAGAGGTTTCTGTCCTTCAGTGTCTGCTCAAGTATGGGATTTACCTCCATCAGTTCCTGGCCATTCAGGACATGCCTTACAAAGGCGAGTGCAAAGAGCGGCTCTATGGAAGATGAACAGTTGGCTATTATGGATATAGTTCCGGTTGGAGCAATTGTGGTGGTTGTGGAGTTCCTCATAAGAACATTGCTCTCCTCATAGGTAGAGCCGTACCATCCTGGGAATACACCTCTCTCTTCAGCAAGATGTGTTGATTCCATGTGCGATTCATCCTCAAGGAAGCTCATAACTCTCTCACCCATTTCCAGTGCGTCTCCAGTATTGTAAGGTATTCCCATCATCACAAGGAGATCAGCAAATCCCATGTAGCCAAGGCCTATCTTTCTGGTTGTCCTGGCCATCTTCTCTATCTTGTCCACAGGGAACTTATTGGCATCGATAACATCATCAAGGAATCTTGTGGATAGATGTATTATTTCTCTGAGATGTTCCATGTCAAGTTTTCCGTCCTTGACGAACTTGCCAAGATTTATGGAGCCCAGGTTGCAGGGTTCATATGGCATAAGGGGCTGCTCACCGCATGGGTTTGTGGCCTCTATCTCTGCAATATGCCTGACAGGGTTTTTCCTGTTGATTTCATCAAGGAATATCAGGCCTGGATCTGCAGTCTGCCATGCCTTGTTGATGATGGTGTCCCACATTGTCCTTGCCTTGATCCTGTTCATGACCTTACCTGTCCTTGGACTTCTGAGTTCTACATAGCCGTCAGAGTCGAGCTTCTCAAAGAATTCATCGGTCATGCCTACAGATATGTTGAAATTGCTCAGTACCGTGTTCTCAGCATCCTTGCTCAGAATGAAGTCCATGATGTTCGGGTGGTCGAACCTCATTATTCCCATGTTGGCGCCTCTTCTCTTTCCACCCTGTTTGATCACGTCAGTTGTGGTGTCGAATATCTTCATGAATGACACCGGACCGGAGGCTACACCTTTCGTTGAGCCCACTATGTCATCCCTTTCCCTAAGTCTGGAGAATGAGAACCCTGTACCTCCGCCTGATTTGTGGATCATGGCCTGGTACTTCAGGGCGTCAAATATCTCCTCGATGGAATCACCCACTGGAAGGACAAAGCATGCCGACAGCTGGCCTAGCCTTGCACCTGCGTTCATTAGAGTTGGAGAATTTGGGATGAACTCGAGATTTGTCATCATCTGGTAATATCTGTCTATGATCTCGGGTGCAGAGGTCGGCTTGGTGTATACAAAATTGAGGAATTCATCAAATGTTCCCTTCAGCTGACCCTCCCTGGAAAGGTTTATGAACGCCCTCTCCAGAACTTCAACCTGAGTATTTGACAGAGATCCAATCATTCTTCCGTTCTCCTGGAGTTTCCCGGTTTTCTGGTAAGTCCTGTAGTCATAGAGGAGATTGACTATTCCAATATGTGAAGCAACCCTCCTGAACATTCCACTGGGTGTTTCAATGATCTTTCCCTCCTCATCCTTTATGAGGTATCTTGCTTCAAGTGTCTTTATTGCATTTATGGAGAGCTTCAGGTCATCCTTTACGCCGAGCCTTTCCTTCTCTTCCCTTATTGTTCTTCTCTTCTCCCTGTATATAATGTAGGCTCTCGCAACATCCGAGTATGAACCATGGTTTCCGCTTGATCCCATAAGAACTGTTTCAACTTTATCCTGAATCTGTTCGACAGTTGGCCTGTCTGTTACCTTGGATATCTCTGCGACAACTTTGTCAGCAATTCTGTCAGCCTCCTTCATTGTCCCGGCCTTCACGCTGAGCATGGCTTTGTAAATTGCCCTGGTTATCTTCGTTTTGTCAAAGGGTGCCTCAGTGCCATCCCTCTTGATTATGCCTTTAATCCTGTTTATCTGTTTTTCTTCCATGGTCATGGTTAATTCACTCTCTTGATTTGGGCCACCAAGCCATCAGCGGGCAACTGACCAATATTTTGATATTGGTACCAGTTCTGGTGACAGGTTTGGTTGCTAACCTGTACAAATTCTACTATTTATTTAAATTTTGGCTTTTTCTCATGTATACAAATGCTGCCTATAAAGGTGATCAGAGTAATGGAGGAGCCATATTTTTCTCATTTATCTGACTATTGATCTTACCCTTATAACCTTTAAATCTTTTCAGGCACTTACTGTCCATGAAGCTTGTGGAATGCGTTCCCAATTTTAGCGAAGGGCGCAGAAAAAGCATAGTGGATTCTATTGTGGAGGCAATTTCCTCTGTGAAGGGTGTAAAGATCCTTGATGTTGAGATGGATGAGAACCACAACAGGTCGGTTGTCTCCTTTTCATCCCCCTCTGACAGTGCAGTGGAAGCAGCCTTTCAGGGCATTAAGAAGGCTTCTGAGCTGATTGACATGACACGGCATTCAGGCGAACATCCAAGATTCGGAGCTTCTGATGTTGTTCCATTTGTTCCGCTTGAGGATACTACATTGAAAGATTGTGTTGCTCTCGCTAAGGATCTGGGAAAAAGGGTCGGTGAAGAACTTCACATACCTGTATATATGTATGGGGAGGCCGCAGTTCTGGAGCGTAGAAGAAACCTTGAGGATATAAGGAGCAAGAGTTTTCAGTTTGAAGAGCTCCGCCATTCAATAGGCGAGGAAAAATGGAAGCCTGATTTCGGGCCCCAGGAAATTGGAAAGGCTGGAGCAACAATCATAGGGGCCAGGAACTACCTGATAGCATACAATGTGAACCTGAATACACAGGACATAAGCATTGGGAAGAGCATCGCCAGGGCCCTTAGAGCAAAGGACGGAGGATTCACATTCGTTAAGGCACTGGCTTTCTACCTTGAAGACAGGAAGCTTGTCCAGATATCAATGAACCTTACTAATTTCCGTAAAACACCCATACACAGGGTATTTGAGCTGGTGAAGCTTGAAGCCGCCAGATACGGAATATCTGTGGTAGAGTCTGAAATTGTTGGGCTGGTACCGCTGGAAGCTGTTGTTGAATCTGCAAGGTTTTTCCTGCAGCTGAACAGGTTCAGCACTGACCAGGTGCTGGAGAAAAAAATGATGAAGTGATAGAATGGAAGGATTTGATGAATTTCTGGAAAGGCTTGCTTCGCCAACCCCTGCACCGGGCGGAGGCGCAGCAAGTGCAGCAGTTTCAGTAATTGCTGCATCAATAAATGCCATGGTCTCTGGAATAACTATGGAGAAAAAGAGCTATTCAGCCTACAGGGACATGATGATTGAAATCAAAAAACGCTCCGAGTCAGCAACAGCAGATCTAAGGGTGCTCATGAATGAGGATGAAGCAGCATTCAACCTCATTGTGGGCGCATGGAAGATGCCAAAAGGAACAGGTGAACAGATTGAGGCAAGGAACAGGAAAATGCAGGAAGCCATAAGGCAGGCCGTTGCTGTTCCATGGAAAATTGCACAGAAATCCATGTCCATCCTCCAGGATTCACTGTTAATTTCCAGATTCGGCCTCAAATCAGCAATAACTGACTCAATGTGCTCCGCGGAATTTGCAGCCTCTGCAATAAGAGGTGTTCTCCAGAATGTGGCCATAAACATCAAGGACGCAGACGCGGAATTCCGGGAATCAGAATCGATTAAGATGCGGCTGTTCCTTGAGGATACTGAGAACATTTACAGAGAGGTCAGGAAAACAGTCCAGGAAAAAATGGGGAAGGAGTGAAATGGATCCGGAAACACCTGATATAGGCCTTATAAAGGAGGCACAGCAATACCTGAAGGGAAAAATAAACAGAACTGAACTCAAGAAAAGCACAACTCTGGGCAGGATGTTTGGTTGTGAACTATACCTTAAGATGGAGAATCATCAGAAAACAGGTTCTTTCAAGAGCCGTGGTGCAATCTTCAGGATGTCAAGGCTTACAGATGAGGAAAGGAAAGCAGGAGTTATCACAGCCAGCTCAGGAAACCATGCCCAGGGCGTTGCATACGCTGCAATGATAAACGAAATAGATGCAAAGATAGTGATGCCGGAATACTCGGTCCCTGCAAAGGTTAACGCAGTCCAGGATTACGGCGCAAAAGTTGTTCTGTCGGGAAGCAACTACAGCGACTCCAGGGATAAGGCAGAGGAGATCAGGAAAGCTGAGGGGAGAACCTTCATTGAGGCATTCAACTGCCCGTACATAATTTCAGGCCAGGGGACAGTGGGCCTTGAGATACTTGAGGATCTGCCGGATCCGGACATCATAGTTGTCCCGGTGGGTGGAGGAGGCCTGATTTCAGGAATTGCAATTGCAGCAAAGACACTTAGACCATCCGTCAGGATCATTGGGGTTGAGTCCGAGAAGTCAGATTCTATGAAGGAATCCATTGAAGCTGGAAAGATAATACCCCATACAAATGGTGAAAGCATTGCTGATGGCATATCGGTGAAATACCCAGGTGAACTTACACTGAAGATATGCTCAGAATACCTTGATGAAATAGTCACGGTTTCCGATGAGAGCATTGCTGTGGCAATATACAAGCTTCTGGAGAGAAATAAGTCTCTTGTGGAACCGTCCGGTGCAGCAGGTATCGCTGCCCTGATGGAGGGGAAGATTGATGTTAAGGGGAAAAAGGTTGTCGTGGTTCTTTCTGGCGGAAACATAAATTTCCTCCTTCTGTCCAAGATAATATACAAATCCATGGAACTGGAGTCAAAGCTGGTGAGGATTGAGTTCAAAATACCTGACAGGCCTGGAACACTCAGCAAAATTTCAACTGTCATCTCGGAAACTGGCGGGAATGTTTTTCATGCTGAGGTTGATAATCTGTCGGAAGACACTCCTGTTGGCTTTCAGACAATTACCTTCTCAATTAACCTCAGAAATTCCGAACACCTTAACAATCTCCTCAAGAAGATAGACGGGCTGGGATACAGATACAAGATCCTGAGATAGGCTATCTTCTTATCTCGAATCCTTCCACTTCCGCTTCAGCAGCATCCCTCAGTTCTATTTTACTTACAAACACGTTTGGAAGCTTTCTGGATTCATCTAGAAGGGTTCTTATGCTTTCATCATCGCCCGTTATGTAAGACTCAACTGTTCCGTCCGGAAGGTTTCTCACCCATCCCTTGAGGCCCATCCTCTGGGCTGCGGATGAAAAATTCCTCCGGAAGTTGACGCCCTGCACAACCCCACTGAATACTGCAATCACTGCCGCCATGTCTTTCACTAATTTCTGCTTATTATTGTCAGCACATCCTGGTCCAGAAGCTCGTAGTTAAGGCCCACCCTGAGTTCCGACTGCTTCCGTGCCGGACCGGTTATGATGGCATATCTGAATGAAGAGAGCATTTCCCTGCTGATCTTCCTCACAACTTCCCTCACAACGGCACCTTTCCTCAGTACCATTGGCCTTTCCATGTCGACCTCACCTGATTTCTCCCTAAGATATACACGGATCAGTTCAAGCTCCTGGTAAATAGCCTCCTTAAGTTCCTCTATTCCTATATGGCCTGATGCTGATACCTTCACTACCTTACCGAATTTAGACAGTTCCTCAATGTCTGACTCTG
>JAJZZZ010000061.1 GCA_021797265.1 Thermoplasmata archaeon | reverse complement strand
ATTTCGCCGGTCTTCCCTCCAAGGCGCTCAAGGGAAGAAAACTTATATTCTCTGTGGACAGGCTCGATTACACAAAGGGCCTTATCAGCAGGGTTATGGCCATAGAGACCCTGATAAAGAAATTCCCAAAGTCAAGGGAGAAGTTCATCTATGTTATGGTAGTGACACCCAGCAGAACCTCTGTAACACAGTATGAGGAACTAAAACGGGAACTGGAGATGACAATTGGAAGGGTTAACGGGCTCTACTCAGATCTCTCCTGGCAGCCCATCGTATATATTTACAGAAAGGTTTCAGACACTCTCCTTATGAGCTATTACAGGAAGGCCGATATTGCACTCATCACCCCGCTGATAGATGGCCTTAACCTTGTGAGCAAGGAGTTTGTTGCGGCCTCCCAGAATGGAATTCTCATACTGTCTGAGTTCGCTGGTGCTGCATTCAATCTGAAGGATGCAATTCTCGTCAATCCAAACGATCCTGATGAAGTTGCGCAGAAAATACATGAGGCAATGTTCATGGAACCCAATGAAATCACAAGAAGACTCTGGGCCCTTAAGAGGACAATTCAGAAATATGATCTTGAATGGTGGCTAAACAGCATAAAGAACGAAGCCATCAGGATCCATGAGCATGGAGGCCGGGATTTCAGAAGTAAAGAAAGCGCTCACAACTCTCCTGAATGATAACCCCATAATATTTCTGGACTATGACGGTACACTTGTCCCGATTCAGCCTGATGCAGATGCTGCAACAGCTGACACGGAGCTGCTGGACCTTCTGAAAAAACTAGACAGCACATATAACCTCTGGATAGTTACAGGAAGAACACTTGAATCCATTTCCGGGTTCATCGGCACCGACTTCAACATAGTAGGTCTTCACGGCCTTTTTGTTAGGCCCAAGAACGGAGAAACTTCATTCAACCCTTTGCTTGAGCAATACAGACCGGCATTCAGTCTCATAATGGAGGAGGAAAACGAAATCAGGAAAAGATTCCCCGGAGTTGTAATTAAGGACAAAGGGGGATCTGTTAGCTTTTCTCTCTGGGGGATGAATGAATCTGATGTACGTGGACTGGAGAAATTTCTGATGGATGAGTCAGTGAGACTGAAGCTTGATTTCTATCCCGGAGTCAAGATATATGAACTCAGGATACCTGGAATTAACAAAGGTATGGCCATAAAGGGCATCCGTAAAAAAAGGCCTGCCATCATAATAGGGGACGACCTGACAGATGAGGATGCTTTCTCAGTAAATCCTGATGCCATTACTGTCAAGGTCGGGACAGGTGACACTAAAGCGCACTTCAGGGTAAAGGATTTTCATTCCGTAAGGGAGATTCTTCGATTCATTGCCTCTCAGAAACCGGACACGTCGTAAAGGTCCAGACGCCTCTCCTTAAGAACCGGAACCTCTTCAAGATATTTCTGAACCATATCCATATCGATCTCAACTGTAAGTATCCCCTCACTGTTGTCCAGTTCCTTTATGATATCTCCATATGGACTCACGACCATGGAATGGCCTGTGAACTTCTCACCGCACTGGGCAGTAGCAAGCACAAAAGCTCCATTTTCAGTGGCCCTTGAAACTAGGAGGTTCCGCCAGGTATCCAGTTTCCTCTTACCTGAAAACCATCCTGCCTGATAGGAAAGGATGCTTGCACCGGTGATCCTCAGAATCCTTGATGGTTCAGGGAATCTCAAATCATAACAGATCAGGGAGCCGATATTTGTTTTTCCTATTCCAAAAGGCTTGACCTGCATCCTCCCTGGTTCAAAGATACTGCTCTCTTTCATGGAGTAGGCGTCAAAAAGGTGTGTTTTTCTGTATTTGCCGCAAACTATGCCCATACTGTCAACAAGAACTGATGTGTTAAAAGGACGGAGTGCATATGAGTTCTTCTCAGCAATGTTGGTCAGCAGGTAAGCTCCTGAACCTTTCATTACTGATGAAAGCTGCTGAACAAAGGGACCGTCAACAGGTTCCGCTTCGGCTGCAGTCTTATCCGGATTTGCATAGTCCGGGACATGCATATGATACTCTGGAAATATCACAAGATCAGGTTTCCCCTTCAGTGCATCTTTAAGGAAACCCAGAGATCTCTCCAGATTCTCCGCTTTATCTGGTCCTGACTGAAATTGTATCAATGAAACCTTCATGCAATCATCCTCTGAATCCGTCTATCTCTGATAGTTTTTCCGGCAGGTAAGTTTTTGTCACGTAATCCAGCCCATACTTGGCAAGAGCCTGCTGCTCAGCCTTTTTTCCGATTCTGAGCATGGTCTCAATCTCCTGAACCCAGAACTCCGAATTGAATCTTGGATCCTTCAGTTCAGAGTTGAGGGCGGCAACATCCCTGTCGCTCAGTTTGTCTGTTGGAAGATCGTAGTTCAGTATATCTGATGCTGTTATACCTATAAATTCTGCTGTCGGAACTGCAAGGTATTCTGATATGTGCGCAGTCTTTATGGCGCCGTACGCAATGGAGCCGAATATTCTGAATGACCATGGATCCCCGTCAGTGAATACATATACCGGAAGATTCCTTTCAGTATTCAGCCTTTTCAGCAGCCTTCTTGTGCTTCTTGCAGGCTGGCCCTTCAGATGCACCAGTAGCGAACGGCTCTCCTCGTCGAAACCATTCTCCACAAGCCTGTCAAACATTCCTCCCGTCTCTATGGCAAGAATGAAATCCACATCAACATCCTTTATTCTGAGTTTTTCCTCCTCCACATTATAAGGGATAGGGTAACCGCTGTCACCTACATCGTCCTTGCAGTTTATCTTCTTGAATTCACCCTTTCTTGTCTTTTCCTCCACGGTGATATTACCCATTATACTGGCTCCATTCTCCTCTGGCCTTAACTTGAAGTCCTCCCTGAGAAGTGATGAAAGAACCTCCAGATCCTCGGCCATCATGTTGGATTCATCCTGAGCTCCGAATTTGGCCAGATTCCACCCTTCAGATATATAGTACATTTCTCTGAGGGTTGACGATTTGTTGGTCTGTATCATACTCTCTATAAATTCCACCATGTAGAGTAATTTAAGAATGTACTTAGCCCCATCCAGGCTCCTGGCACTTCTTGTCACAGTGGAGTCCCCATACTTCCATACAGATGAAAGGTAGTCCAGAACAATATTATCCCTGTTCCTTGATGCCATCTGTATTTCCGGAACGTCCCCCCCTGCAATGGAAGAATGGATTGAACTTATTATTTCCCTGAATTTTTTTTCTGCAGGTGTCTCATTCATCGGTTTCAGCCTCTATCTTAAGTTCTTCCTCGAAGTAATCTGGGGGCAGCAGCTCTGCACCCTGAACCCACACTGGGTCTATCCCTGTGAAATAGTATTCCGTCCCAGGATACTGATTGAATGTTCCATTCACCCGGAATTCAAAGCTGATCCTTCTGGAGGGTTCCAGACCACTGACATCAAAGCTCATGGTCTCCGAAGGGGATGACACTCCCGGAGGCTCAGCGTAAAGCTTGAATGTTGCTGTCTTCCTTGTGAAGTTCACCACCTCAGCTTTCACATCATAATGATCCTCGTTTCTCTGGAATGACTCGGTCACGAAGATAACATTAGCGATCCTTGAAAGAACCATTGAGATATCTGGTTGCGGGAGCCCGAGAAGAGATGCACTCTTTGAACCTATCTCAGGTATTATCTTCTCTACCAGTGTGAATTTCTCGTAAATCTTTGAACGTTTCTCCCTCTTGTTTATGAAACCCCTCACTCCTCTGGCTGCTGTCTTGAGGGCTGCCATGATCTCATCCACTATGATGTCAATGCCTGCTATTGCCTCCTTTGACTCAGATGTGAATGGCAGCCTTATGCCGAAAACATGAACAAGAATTATGGCCGGGCCAAAAGGGACACCTTTTCCTCCCCTCTGATCAAATCCGTAAGTCCTCCAGTCCATCTCTGAAATTGCCCTGGTTATTGCACAGGCACCAGGCTGATAAAGCAGAGGAACCTTGTTTGCAAACCTTACAATCCTGACCTGTTCCTCTGCCGGGAGGTTCCCGCCATATACGATCCCCACCTCAACTGAAAATGGATTGCCATTATGAACTGACACAGGTCTCTGCACAGGCTTTCCGAAATATAGAGGCTGAAGTTCTCCATATATGTTCTTGAGCCCACGCCTGATGAAGTCACTTCCAAGTGGGGAAAGGCAATCCGTGGGGGGAGGAAGTATCTTCACGGAACTGAAGGCTTCCATGACACCTTTCATATACTGGATCTCCAGATTCTCAACAGGGATTGAAAAATCTATTCCAAAAGCTGATGTCATATCGTCCAGGGTCCTTGGTGTTACCCTGCTGAGATCCTGAAGCAAAAATTCACCAAGGGTTCTGTTGGGAACGGCCCTTGCCATGCGGAAAAGCTCTCCCAGTTCAAGGCCCATTGGGTGGGGTTTTATAGATCTTGCAGGAACGGAGGCCTTTTCAACGACACGTTCTATCCTGACCTTCTTCCCCTCAGGATCAATAAACGTGAACTGTGCATTGGGATTCACTATTGCCGACTCTTTCAGATACTCAAATACAGACTGTTTCCCTGTCTGGTACTTCCCCTTCAGTGGTATCTCTATTCGTGTTCCACTCTCCTTTTCCCATATAACCGGCTTCTCACTGATTATATCTGCTCTGTTCTCCTTGACATTGATGCCAAGCTGGAAATCATAAGCGACATCGTCCTGCCTCATCTTTGTCCTGATCTTTGATGGCAGGGCAGTTGTGATCTGACCATAGAGAATAGATGCTGTAATTCCAATCCCCTGCTGGCCTCGGGATTGACGCAGTGTACCGAATCTAGAACCGTAGAGAAGCCTCCCGAAAACATTCGGGACCTCCTTACGTGATATACCCGGTCCATTATCCTCGATTACGGCTGTGAGAATATCATCACCGGATCTGCTTATCTCAACATATATGTCTGGAAGGATCTGGTACTCCTCGCATGCATCAAGCGAGTTGTCCACCGCTTCCTTTATAACCATGAAAAGTGATTTCTGCAGTGAGTCAAATCCAAGTATGTGCCTGTTCTTCTCAAAGAATTCTGAAATTGATGTTTCCCTGAACTCCGAGGGAGAATCAATTTTTCTGGAACTCATCAAAAAGAGAAGACAGATACGGATAAATTGTTTTGTGGCATTTATCCGAAATATCCAAGGTCCTCTTTAGGTTGAGCTCTTGTCTGAGCCTCCTCCTGCATGCGCCCGGTAATCTGCTCAATCTGCTTTGTCCTCTCATCCAGATCTTCAAGGTTTATGTCCAGATTCAGAAGATTTTTGAGAACCTTCACAACTTCCCTCGCACCCTTGGGATCGGCGAAATAACCGGATGTTTCACCCATTAGGCAGGCACCACCAATGGAGAACATCTCGCTTGACATACCCAGTATCACACCTGCTGAGCCAACTATTCCTCCGCCCGGCTCTCCCTTTGGGAATACAACGCCGCTTTCCTTGAGTTTTTCAATCATTGCGGGATCTGTAACTGCTCCCAGAACTCTGGGTTCATCAACGATCTTTCCGGTGCTGTACCCCCCGAGGGTATACACGCCTGAAAGCCCGAACTGCTTCAGCATTTCGAGGATTGCGTATGATACCTCATACTGACCCTCCTGCGTGGTTCCCTGGAAATCACCAACAAGGACGAGCAGATCCTGCTTTCCCCTGAATTTCTTGTAATATATACTATTTCTGACCAGCCTTGCAACTCCTTCCTCATCTATGAAAACCTGAGGTGGAAAATACTGTGAGAACATGTCCGCCAGCTTTTCCATCTTGAATTTGTCTATGAGATAATCAGCTGCTATCTTTCCTACATTCCCAATGCCAGGAAGTCCTCCAATAAGAACAGGACTGCTTAGCTTGGGCTTCTTATACTGTCTTATTATTATTTTTTCCATCACTACCCCCTCTTTCCATTAATCTGTATTTCTGGAATCTGTCATTCGTGGAAAATCTCGGAGGTATTGCATATACAGCCACCCCACCACATTTGGGGCATCTGTCACTCATGGTGTAATTCCGGCATGTGGTGCACCTGTATATCAGCGAACGCAATTATACCACTATTTCCGTGTAAATTCAGTGACTACGCTGTACTTTTTGGAATTCTCTGAGATCTTCTGTACGACTCTTTTCAATACATCTTCTGCCGACTTATAATCTTTCTCAGTTACAACTATATTGTACCTTGGAGCTCCGGCATACTGTATCCTTACATTTTCCTCCAGTGAATCCTTGAAGGTGTTTCTTATTCTTTCAACACCGTCACTTTCAAGAGAATAGGCCTCAACAACCCCTCCGATTTTCAGGTACGGGAGTACAACATTTTCCTTCGCCACCCTGACAAAGGCATCCTTCCACTTTCCCTGAAGATCCGGAAGCCATTCATCAGCACTTGCCGATGCATCCTCAAAAGCCTCATAAAGTGTGCCGAATCTCTTCACCAGGTCATCAGCAAATTCCTTTCTGCAGGCTTCAACAGATTTCTTGAGAGATTTTGCAACTATCTCAAGAAGTTTGTCCGCTCTCTGATCATTCTTCCATTCTGAGACCTTCTCCCTTTTCTGGTGTTCATTAACTCTCTTCAGTGAAAGTTCAGCATAATTTCTTGAAGGATCCACACTCAGTACCTTGCAGACAGTCTTCTGCCCCTCCCTGAGATAATCCTTTATGTGTCTGACCCAGCCTGTGGCAACTTCAGCTATGTGAACAAAACCCTCACAGTTTGGGTACTCCTCGAGCTTCGCATTGGCACCGAAATTCTTCACGCTTTTTATGGTGACAACTACAAGGTCACCTGGCTCAGGAAGTCCTTTCTTCATTCTGTTTCTCCAACAAGCTCCGCGGATATTTCAGCTATGCCTCCTGTTGGCCTTGAAAGAGTTGCTCCGCAGATATTGCACACAACCACAGATGAGGTTCTGGTATAGGTGGGCTGGACATTGCCACAATCCTTACATTTTATCCTGACAAAGCGGTTTCCTATTCCTTTAGGTTTAACAAACTTCTTAGTAGTCTCCTCTGACATGATTAAGCCTCCACTAGCTCGAATTTCTTCGCCCTTATTCCCTGTGGTGTAACAGCCTTCTTGCATGTTGTACATCTGAGACGCAGAGCAATCCTCTTGGTCGGCTTTTCCCTGCCTTCATACTTTGGCCTTGGGAAACCTCCAAATCCTGATGTTGCCCTTCTGAACCTTCTCTGTCCTGCCCTGAACTCACTCGCCTTTTTCTTCCTGACCCTCTCTACCTCGTGTTTGGTGTGCTTCTTGCATTTCGGGCAGTAACTCATAATTACCTTCGGCATTTTCAATACATTCACCTTGAGCGCATATCTGAAACCATCACATTGAATGGTTTGTCTTGCTGCATTGATTCTTTTCTTATAAGGTTTCTTCAAATCGTCTCCGGGAGCAGGGAGAAGGTATCTGATTAAGACAGCAGAAATATTTGTAGAGTTTACCTCGACCCTGATCCAGAAAATCACCTCTTCAGGGGTTCACCATGCCCTGAGAGCAGAAAAGATGCCGGGTGGTTCTCTATCTTTTTCCTGGATTCCTGAGCTTTGACCATATCCAGAGTGAACGCCTTATTAATACCCGTTTGTCCCTTGCTTATTACAACAGCATCACCGACAAACAATGCGGAATCTGGCTCAAAGTAATATGATGTGCTTCCTGGAGTATGGCCGGGAGTTTCCACCACAGATATTCCAGGAATATTCAGTTCAGAAGCTTTTTTCAAACCCTCCACAGGTGAACTTTTCATCATTCCTGCAACCATCTTGCTAAGCATCGATGGCGCAGGCTTCATTTTCTCCTGGCCGCTAATGACCTGAATCTCAGCATCCGGCACATATATCTGGGGATGGAAAGCATCATTTACAGCTTTAAGGCCCCCAACATGATCTGGATGATAGTGCGTTACCAGAACTGCCACAGGCTTGGACCCCTTCCTCTCGTAAAAAGATATTATCTTCTTTGCCGATCCTTTTGTTCCGGCATCTATCAGTATTTCTCCTGATTCAGTCTTCACGGAATAGCAGTTCGCCATTGTTCCGTCTATGAGTTCAATATTTTCTGTCACTTTCATCTGTAATGCATCTCCCGTAAATTGTAAGATACCGGCATTGATAAGGATTGCCTGTCCTTTAATCAAGAACAGACATTACGCAATAGTGTTATATATTCACTTCCAATCAAGTTCCGAAACAAAATGCCAAAGCCACAGACCAATGCCCCAAAGCCAATGGATGTCCTCAGGGGATCGATAGACAAGAATGTCCTGGTGGATGTAAAGGGAAACAGGGGATATTCGGGTATACTGGAAGGTTATGATATATACATGAACCTGGTGCTCAGGAATGCTGGTGAGACCATTAGCGGGAATGTCAGTGGTGTTTATGACAGGATCCTGGTAAGAGGGGATAATGTAATTTTTGTCTCTCCATCAAAGGGTGATATGCAATGAGTAATGGAACAGCAGTAATGGGAAAGATGAATAATAAGAAAGTTCACGTCACATGCAGGAGATGTGGACATCACACTTATCATGT
>JAJZZZ010000060.1 GCA_021797265.1 Thermoplasmata archaeon | reverse complement strand
CCTCCGGTATTTTTCCCCGGGAATCCGGAACAGAATTTATATTCCTGTTCACTTCTACGCGGGTAATGCTGTATGAACTTCTTCGACTCCTCGGCATAGTCAGGCAGGACCCTGATGCCTCCAAATGCAAACATTGCCAGCGGGATGGCCAGGAAAACCCCCGCAAATCCGAATGGGAGGAAACCATGATATGCTGTCAAGTTTCGTCCGTCATAGAAGACTGATGCAAGCCCTATGGCCACTGCAATGTAGAAAAATAGCTTTACAATGCCAAAGTACACAGTTGATCTGCCGAAAGCCCTGACTCCGAAGTAGTTGAACGGGATCATGACAAGCATGAGAGCGGCTGCAATGAGCCCCCCAAGGAGTGTAGGGGCGCCAGAAGATAATGTGAGGCTGGGATAGAATATGCTTAAGCCATCCACCACTGCAAATGCCTCAATGGGCGGGATGAAGAGGTACCAGATGAGGTCTGCAAGGGAGTTAATTGTGTTGGTAAACCATCCGTGTGTGTACAGTGCATATCTGGATGGGCCGCCAGCTTCAGGATATGTGGTCACAAGTTCCGCATATGTCAGGCCAATGAAAAGGTAGAAAATACCACCTATCAGCCATCCAAGCCAGCTTCCAGGACCGGCTATTTCAGTCATCCCTGCGGCACTGAAAAGTATCCCAGTTCCAACAGCTCCAACGACACCTATTATTATGAGATCAAAGAAGGATAGCTCCTTCTTCAGGTTAGTTTGTTTAGACATATTGTCTTCGGCCATGTCTGAATGTAACATGTGTCATTATTTAATAATTTACTTGAGGCACTTAATTAAATTGTAATTAAAAAATAGAAGAAGTTAATATTTTCAGGTAACATGCTAATGAATGTTATCCGGTGAAGTGCTTGATTATCTTATAGTAGGTGCGGGTAGTACGGGTTCCAGTATTGCATTCAACATGGCTGGGCGTTCCAAGAAGATAGGCGTCGTGGAGAGAGATACCATTGCCGCTGGCAATACCGGCAAGTCAAGTGCGCTTGTGAGGACACATTACAGCAACAGGATAATTGCTGACATGTCTCTGTATTCACTGGAGGTTTTTCGCAATTTTTCTGGAATCGGATATTCAGGGTTTACCAGGACCGGCATGATCTTTCCCTTCGACGATAAATACGCTGATGTTGCAAGGGAAAATGTCAGAATGCTGAGGGAGTTGGGCATAAAAGAAATGGAGATAAAGCCTGAGGAGATAGTGCATTATTACCCCGACATCAATCTTGACGGATACGATTACGTTGCCTATGAGCCGGAAAGCGGTTACGCTGATCCGGTGGCAACGGCAAACTCATTCATGAGCAGTGCCAGGGAAAAGGGCGTTGAATTGATCCAGAGGAGATCAGTGTCATCACTTGATTCAGGCAGAAACTTTGTCAAGGTGGACCTGGATGACGGCAGGCAAATAAGGGCAAAAAAGGTCATCCTGGCAACGAACGTATGGACCAACGATATACTTGAGAACTCTGGGATTTCAAAGGGCAGGCTGCTTCCCATATATGCATCGCTTCATGGCATAGTCTACCTGAGGCGCCCGGAAGACTACTCCGGCATCAAGCCCACTCTATGGGACCCGCACCAGCTGGCCTATTATAAAATGGAAGGCACAACGGTGACTGCCCTGGGGAGTCTTGATCCAAGGATCGACGAGAAACCGGTTGACATTCATGATAATCTTCCTGAAACTGCCGACGAATCTTACGTTGAAGATTACATATCGAGGATTGTGAACAGGCTCCCATCCATGGGCAAGGCTACATTGATCTCAACACTCACTGGCCTATACGACATGAGTCCTGATGGTCAGGTCATATGCGACAGCCTGGGCGATCTTGGGCTGGATAATGTCTTTGTATTCGCAGGCCTAAGCGGCCACGGATTCAAACTTAGTCCAGCATATGGACTGATGGCGGCGGACATGCTAAGTGGGCATGATCCAGAAAAGAGCAGGTTTGACTGGCGCCCATTTTACCTGAACAGGTTCAGAGATGGAAAGCCCATAGTATCAAAATATTCCGAGATCGGAACAATATATTGATCATGCAGCCCATATGACATGCCTGTCAGGGTATTATGAATTCCGGACCACCCATTGTTCCAGTGCCTGTGGATTCGGCTGCCATCCGACCGGCCTCGAGGCTCCTCAGTTTCTTCCTGATAATCTTTCCGCTAATGGTCTTTGGAAGTTCCGGAACAAATTCTAGGACCTTTGGGCGCATATATGGAGCTGCAACTGTCTTGACATGGAAACTGAGCTCCCTGGCAAGGTTCTCGCTAGGCTTAAAACCTGGCTTCAGCACAACAAAGGCCTTTACCACGTTGCCCCTGATACTGTCTGGTTTTCCCACAACGGCAGATTCAGCTACGGCAGGATGCTTGATCAGGGCAGATTCCACCTCAAATGGTCCGATTCTGTAGTCAGAGGCCTTTATGACATCATCCGCTCGTGACACGAACCATATGTAGCCATCCCCATCCTTCCTTCCAAGATCACCAGTTAGGTAGAATCCATTCCTGAACCTTTCCCGGTTAAGTGCAGGATCATTGCCGTATCCGCCGAATAAGCCAGGCACTGTCCCCTCAATTTTAACGGCAATGTTTCCTTCCGTATTGTCAGGAAGCTCAATACCATCATCGTCAACAATCCTTATGTCATACTGAAGAAGCGGCTTTCCGGCTGATCCAGGTTTGATCATGCTGGCCTCTGTGTTTCCCACCATTGCAGTGGTCTCAGACTGCCCATAGCCGTCCTTTATTCTCAGGTGGGTCACGGTTTCCCATCTTGTTATAACCTCAGGATTAAGCGGCTCTCCAGCAGAAGAGCATTTTTTCAGGGACATTGGATGGAAATGCCTGAGGTCTTCCACCATGAACATGCGCCAAACAGTTGGTGCTGTACAAAGGCTTGTTATGGGGTAGTTCTCCAGAACCCTAAGGGATCTTTCTGCGCTGAATCTTCCCTGCTCAAATGCAAACGCAGTAGAACCAATGATGAGGGGCGCATAAAGATTCGACCAGGCCCACTTTGCCCATCCGGGACTACTGATATTCCAGTGGACATCATTTTCATCCAGGCCGAGCCACTGGGCCGTTGACATATGCCCCAACGGATAGTAGCCGTTATGAATGATGGCCTTGGGTTTGCCTTCGGTCCCGGAAGTGAAGAATATTGCATGGGGTTTTTCCGGCTCCCTAAAATAGTCTTCATATTGACTGGATTCGATCCTTATTCTGTTGGAAAAGTACTCCTCCGTCACGTCAAAGATTTTTATGAACTTCCCCCTTGCAGCTTCAAGAACAGTCCTCCTCGTGTCGGAATCGGTGAATATGGCTTTTGCCCCCGTCTGCTGGATCCTGTATTCAATGTCGGAGCTGTTTAGAAGGATAGGGGCAGGCGAATAGGTGACACCTGCAATGGCTGAGGCGATGGCAATGTACCATAGATCAGGAATCATCTTCATAATTACGAGGATGGCATCCCCAGCATGTATTCCTTCACTCCAGAGAAAGTTAGCATACTGATTTGAAAATTTCAGAAGGTCTGTATATGATATCCGCTCTATCTCCTCATCCTGGTTCATTATCATTAGCGCGGTTTTTTCCCCGCGATGATAATTCAGGATATCGGCCACCCAGTTGAAATCCTTCTTAGAAGCCAGGTCTTTCATGGAAAGCATACATTAGAAAACGATTAAACTGTACTTTAACATTTTCCGGGTCATGAAAAATGCAACAGGCATCACAGCAACAGAGGATGCAAATAACTAATACTGGATAGGTATGGGCATATCCACATGACCAAGATATCCTGCCTAGGGCCGTCGGGCACATGGAGTGAAATAGCTGCAAGGTGCTATGATTCCAAGGCTGAACCAATTCTTGTGAAATCTTTCCGCGAAGCAGTATCTGCCTGTGAAGATAACAGGACAGACCTCTGCGTTCTCCCTCTTGAAAATTCTGTTGAGGGGCCGGTCTCCTATGCAATGGATCTGTTGCTGGATTCCAGCCTGCAGATAGTCGCCGAAAGAATTCTGCCCATAAGGCATGCATTACTTTCAGCTTCAAACTTAATCAGGAGGGTATATTCCCACCCCCAGGCCATAGCCCAGTGCAGGAGTACACTGATGAGATTGTATCCGGATGCTGAAATTGTCGAGCTTAATTCAACATCTGAGGGTGCGAAGCTGGCCCTATCCGAACATGGATCAGCGGTAATTGGTTCTCCATCAATGTCCCGCATTTACGGCCTGAGCATTGTAAGGGATAATGTATGTGATTACGAACAGAATCTTACGCGGTTTGTTGTTCTGGGAAAAGATCCACATCTGAAGCTCGCCGCCAACAAGACAACCATTTCATTCCTTCTGAAGTCAGATGGTCCTGGAGCACTTGTTCAAGCTCTTTCCATATTTTCCAGAAAAGGGATCAACCTAAGCATGGTCTTCTCGCGGCCAGAGAAGAAGAATCCGGGGATTTACAGGTTCTTTATAGATGCTCAGAGGGAACTGGAAGATCCTGATATGTCAGCCAGCATACTTGAGTTGACCGCACTTTCGGCAGAGGTAACAGTAAAGGGAACATATCCCGGATCGTCGTGGAAGAATCCAGATCTGTGCAAATAAGCAATGTAACCAAGCAGCCGGGTTGTGCCTTCGTTAAAATCTGCACTATATTTTTCTATATGCAGTTTATCCAAGAATGAAGATGGATTTTAAGGATACATTGCCAGACAAGGGGTCGGAAAACACGGTCATAGTCAGCATCCTGCAGGACATGGGGCTTACCGAGAACGAGGCAAGAGTGTATATGCTTCTGCTCAGCAAGGGAGGCCTTACTGCACAGGATCTGCTCAGGAACCTTTCCCTCCGCCAGCCTCAGCTTTACGACATAACTTCATCGCTGGAGCGTAAAGGCTTCATAAACGTAATAGATGAAAGGCCCAAGAAGTTCGAACCGCTGATGCCGGAAGCAGTCATTGAATCCAGAGAGGTAACACTCAGGAAAAATAGGGAATTTTTCCTTAAATGGGCCAACAATGCCGTAAAATCAAGAAGGGAAAATGCTACACTGTCAAGTGCACGTAACCTGAAGAGTGTGATAAACAACACGATCCAGATAATCAGCGAGGCCCAGGAGTTTCTGGAAATTGAAACTACCACGGAACTATTGGGCTACTTTTCAGAATCATTGCTCAAGAAGGCAAGATCGGGGATCAGAATTCTTCTCCTGCTGTTCGGTGCAAGAGGCGAGAGGATAGACGAGCACTACATCGACATGCTTGACTTTCTGCAGGATGTGCGTTTCGTCAGCCCAGGGCAGTTTTTCACTGTCATAGCTGACGAATCATCATCAATCTTCATGCCGAGAAACGTTGCTCTTAGCAGTAATGGATTCAGGTATGGCTACGTAATCAGGGACCGGGACATGTCTTGGTTCATATCACATAATTTCTTTTCCGGATGGTACAAGGGAATGGAGATGAAGTCATCCCAAACGCGGCTACCAGCAACCTACAGATCACAGAGGATAGCTGTTGATGACATATCAAAACTTCTGAGTCAGGGGATCCAGTTGAATTG
This sequence comes from Thermoplasmata archaeon, assembly GCA_021797265.1. Next base: position 2,991 of record JAJZZZ010000060.1, on the reverse strand, counting down.
CCATCTGGAAGGCATCCACATGAATTCCGGCAAGAAAATTGAGCTTCAGGGCAGAATAGTCAAGGCCAACATCGACAGTGAGATAATAAATTTCATAGTTGAATCCGGAGGGAGAACCTACAGCGTTGGCGGTTATGACTCCCAGGTGGAGGATATCCAGATGCTGGAGTTGAGGATTTACTGATCAGGCTCAGGGAAATCCAGGGATGCAACTCCCCCCCAGAACCTGAAGTTCAGGATTCTAACCCATTTCCCAAGGATTCCGCTCGACATTTCAGGCTTCCATGCAAGCCTGCCATTTTTAATTGAGGTGCCAAGCGCACCCATGGTCAGGCATTCTGCGTAAAACGCTGCAGACCAGGCCTGAAGGTAGCAACCCTCCGGGTTATTTACAATTTCAGGGAATGAAATGGGCGAGTGCGATCCGAGGCTCAGCCTCAGGATATCGAAGTATTTCCGGAAAGTCTCATGGTCTCCATAGAGCATGGCTCCCATTGCCATCATGCCATTATTCATTGGCATTACGTTCCCTTCAGATCCTACCCTGATGCCACTTCCCCCCGATATCCTCACAAGGCCGCCGCCTTCAGACATGAATTCTTTGTACTGTGATTCCGAAGCAACACCGGTGTAAAATGGCACAAGTGAGGTCCAGAAGCCCCTATCCAAGGGAACGCCATCAACAATGCGATTGGCAAACGTACCTGTCTCGCCAATCCAGAAATCGTTCCTTATCCTTTTTACAACATCATTCCTGATGCTGCTCAGATCATCGAAATCAAGCCCCACAGAGGAATCACCAATCACAGGCTGAAGCTCCAGCAGAGCTTCCAGGCTCCTGGCAAAAAATGACGCAGTATCTATGTCTATGCCGGTGCCAGCATCAATATCCTCCATAATGCCTCTTCCTGACAATCCCGAATTAAGGACATATCTTGCTGTCATGGAAATGCTTCTGGAATGCAGTTTTGCGAACTGCAAGTCACCACTCCACTGTACATACTCATTTAACATCCAGGGAAAAATGGCGCTCTCTTCCAGGTCCCCTGAATTGTATACATAACCGTTTGTGACAACTTCATGAGGTATCCTTCCGTTTACGGAATGGGAAATAAGGTTGTTCAGGGAAGATCTTACCTCATCAAACATCCCTGACATCATCATTCCTCGCACAGAAAGCAGCGTATCTATTCCAAAGAACCAGGGAAAATCAGGGTGGCCTGCCGTAATTCCATATCCTGCCAATGGGGAGTATGACATCAGCTGTGTCATGTTTGCCTTTGCAATTTCATATGCAGTTGAGATTTCACTTTTTTCACAGTAAATGTGATTATAATCACGATTTGGGGCATGCGAGCTCTTCAGATCATCCATAACTATGGGGTCCAACAATGTATCAGCAAGTATGGAGGCCCTGAAGTGCCCATTCACTGGGAACTGGATTATGTTGCCCTCCATGGTTTCAGGATCTCTCGGGAAGATGAGGCTCCCTTCCACGGCAATTCCATTGAACGATGCCTTTGTGCTGACCCTACGACCAGATATGGTGACAACAGGCACATTTTTGCTTAACCAGACAGAGGCTGGCGAAATATCAAACTTGATTTTAACTTCATCTGATACGCTGGCTTCAGCCGTGATCCAAAGCTCCTGCTGGGATCTGAAGCCAATATCGCATTTAAAGCTGCCAAAATCAGCTTCAACCGAGAACGGAGTGATTTTGCACTGCAGTGGGGCAATTATATTGCCGGATATTTCAAACCAGAGATTCTTCAGTATCCTGACTGGATGGTGCCAAACCCCTCCCATTTCACCTCTTACATGATACCCTATTTCTCCAGGCGCAAAGTCGAGAAAACCTATATAGTACAGGAAAGGGGTGGAGATTGTGAAGGGAATATGTCCAGGGCTGGATATTGATCTCTCAATGCCTTTGCTATGGATTCAATTCACTCTCCATCATGCCATGCCTTTTCGATATTGTAACGGAGAAGCCACTGGCAGACACCGCAACATCATAATAATTTCCCCTCCAAGGTAGTCTTTTTACCGAGAGAGAGTTCCATTTATCCGGAAGAGAGGGCTTGATAGCTTTTCCAAGGTCTTCGGTTTCCGGGCTCATTAGGCCAAGCATGCCGCCTAACACCGAAAGTATGTACATGGAAGAAGACCATCCCTGGGCAAATTGGCCTGTCGGGCTGGGCTGGCAGGAGTCGTAGGTTTCGTTAATCCTTCCCGGATCGGCAGAGTCGTATGCATTCGCCACAAATGTCTGAAGCATTCTGAAGGCATATTCATTGAGGCCATTGTTATAGGCTGCCAGAACATACCACCCAGTCATCAGAGGCCAAACCGTTCCCGTGTGGTAGCCGCCATCAAATTTAGGATCGTCGCTGGAGACCGATCTAACTCCCCAGTCAGTCAGTGTATTAAGATCGGACATTTCAAGCAGTTTCTGCTTGACCTCTCCATCCCGCAGGAACATGGGGGCAATAAGCTGCATGGCGCTTTTTATTATTCTGGTTTTCTGGCCGTCTATTGAATCGACGAACCTGCCGTCTCTGAAGAATGTCCGGAGGTATATCTCTCTCAGATGCTGGTATGAGACTCCAGAAATGTCATCCCCTATGAGTTTGATGACCTGAAGCCACAGTGCATTTATATCAACGCATTTCCCGTCCCTGTCAGCCGCCCATGTCTCTGGCCATCCGATAAGACCTCTTTTGAAATTGTTCTCAAGGAGCAGGTCGCCATCGGCATCACAACTACGTGAAAACCTGAAAACCGATTCTGTAACTTCACTGGGAAATGGGGTATAGCCCCACCATCGCAGGCTGGAGTTATCCATTATCCAGAGAAGGTTGCTGTCAATGGACATGAACCTGGTATCGAGATTGTGGTCTGATATGACATAATCCTGATTTCCTGCCTGCGACAGCCCAATCTCGTGAGGTATCCTGCCATTCTCAGCGTACCTCAGTAGTGTTTCCA
>JAJZZZ010000059.1 GCA_021797265.1 Thermoplasmata archaeon | reverse complement strand
TAAACGTATTCTATGAAATAAAAACGGAAGCCACCCCTTATTTTGTAACGTAATATCCTGCACTTTTCTGTCTGGCAACCCTCTTAACCAGGCCCTTCTGGGACAGAGACTGAAGGGCTGCTGTTACAATAGCTTTACCTACAGATGCAGATTTCATGATGTCGTCGGCGGATTTCATCTTATCCTCTGATGTAGCGCCAAGCTTCTTTATCGCATCGTAAACCTTCTGCTCATTTACATTTAGTCCAGCCATTGTTCCCCGTTTCAAGTAATTATGTGTGCATATTTATAATGTTTCATTTCATTTTCATCGGTAATTTTCAATACCTGTGATAAATTAATCGGCATATGTCTAATGCCGATTCGTGAAATTATTAAATATCTCCTATGACTGACAGTTCAATATGTCAGGAATAGTAAGTTACGGTTCCTATATACCCAGATTCAGAATAAAACCAGAGGAAATCGCTAGGGTATGGGGGGAGGATGTTGACTCCATAAAGAATGGGATATATGTATTGAGCAAATCGGTCCCGGCTCCAGACGAAGATGTAGCAACAATTTCAGTCGAGGCCGCCAGGAATGCGCTAAGGAGAACTAAGATTCAGCCATCTGAAATTGGGGCAATCTATGTGGGATCTGAATCACATCCTTATGCAGTAAAACCAACTGCCACAATTGTGTCTGCGGCCATTGGCACAGATTTTTCCCTGTTCGCGGCCGATTATGAATTTGCCTGCAAGGCAGGAACTGCAGGCATGCAGAACGTAAAGGCAATGGTTGATTCAGGATACATAAAATATGGTATGGCAATAGGTGCTGACACCTCACAGGGAGCACCCGGGGATGCTCTTGAGTATACAGCCTCTGCAGGAGGAACATGCATGATAATCGGAAAAGAAAACACAATTGCAGAGATCAACAGCACATTGTCTGTCACATCAGACACCCCGGATTTCTGGAGAAGGGAGGGCCAACCATATCCAACCCATGGAGAGCGTTTCACTGGCGAACCTGCCTACTTCAGGCATACCCTTGCAGCTGCAAGAAACATGATGGCAAAGATGAAGACGAAACCAGAAGACTATGATTATGCTGTTTTTCACCAGCCAAACGGAAAGTTTCCGTCTAGAGCTGCCAAGACACTTGGGTTCAATGACAAGCAGATTAAGGATGGCCTTTTAACCCCGGTGATCGGCAACACATATTCTGCTGCCACTATGACTGGCCTATCCTCCGTCCTTGATATTTCCAAGGCCGGGGACAGGATACTTGCAGTATCCTTTGGATCAGGTGCTGGTTCGGATGCCTTTGACTTGACAGTAACAGAGAGAATTGAAGAGTTTGACAGAAATGCAGCTCCAACAATAAAGGAGATGCTCAGCAATATCAGATGGCTGGATTATGCCCTTTATGCAAAAAACAAGGGGAAAATTGTGATGGGTGAAGGAATTGAGTGATGTTTACATAATAGGTGCAGGAGAGACAAAGTTCGGTGAACTCTGGGAGAAGTCCCTAAGAGAGCTGGCAGTTGAAGCAGGACTCAGGGCAGTTGAGAATGCAGGCATATTTTCGAAGGATGTTCAGGTGCTGTATGGCAGCAACAGCCTGGCAGGCATTATCAGCGGACAAGAGAATATTGGTGACCTTCTTGCTGACTTCGCTGGAATTGCCGAACACCACATCCCTGCAATAAGGATAGAGGCATCCACGGCCTCAGGAGGGGCAGCTGTGAGGCAGGCCTATCTTGGAATCAAATCCGGAGAATTCGATGTTGCCATGGTTGGGGGAGTGGAGAAGATGACTGATATTTTCGGTTCGGAACTTCTGGACCTCACAAGCTCTGTCCTGGACCGTGAATGGGAAGCGTTTTTCGGAGCCACACCTGCTGCACTTGCAGCTATCACTGCCCGAAAATACATGAATGATTTTAATGTGGAAAAGGAGGCCCTTTCTTTGGTCTCTGTAAATGACCATGCAAACGCAAGCATGAACCCCAATGCACATTACAGAAACAAGATAACCCTGGAACAGGCTATGAAGGCAACTGACATTGCCGAACCTCTAAACCTCATGGACTGCAGTGCGATGGGGGACGGTGCAGCAGCGGTAATACTGGCATCCGATTCCTATGTCAAAAAGAACAAAATTGAGGGTGTAAAAATTCTGGCATCTGCCGATGCGCAGGATTACCTGGCAGTACACAGCAGAAAGAGCCTCTACAGCCTTGATTCAGCCAGGATGGCGGGAAGAAAGGCACTTGAAAAGGCCAGAATAAAGAACAGTGACATCTCCCTGGTTGAACTCCATGACTCCTACAGCATTTATGGCCTTCTTGAACTTGAGGAACTGGGATTCGCTGAAAGGGGAAAGGCTAAGAATCTGGTATACGAAGAGATCTCACTTAAGGGCTCCATACCAGTAAACCCGTCTGGAGGGTTAAAGGCGAAAGGCAACCCTCTGGGAGCAACAGGGGTTGGCCAGGTGGTGGAAGCCTATACCCAGCTAAGGGGAAAAGCAGGAGACAGGCAGGTAAAGGGTGCTAAGATTGCCATGACCCATAATATGGGTGGTACAGGATCCAATTCTGTTGTCCACATTCTGGGGGGTGAGTAGATGGGAGAGCTATCAAGGTTCTGGAGAGAATCAGAACACAGGTACAGGATGGTGGCCCACAGGTGCGGGAACTGCCAGAGAGTCTACTTCCCGCCCAGAGATGTGTGCCCCATATGCCACAGAGATTCAATAGGGAAGATGAAGCCTTTCACACTGAGTGGAAAGGGCGAGATTGTATCATTCACAGTTGTGCATGATGCTCCTCCTGCCTTTACCAGGCAGAGGCCGTATGTTCTCGCCATCATCAAACTTGACGAAGGGCCATCAATAACCGGCCAGATCGTGGACTGCGACCCTGGTGAGGTGGAGATCGGTGGAAGGGTTCACTCAGCATTCAGGAAGATCAGCCAGGAAGGAAAATCCGGGATAATAGAGTACGGATACAAATTTGTTCTTGACTGAACTCCACCAAAATTTTTTATCCATTTGTTTGCATGAGGCTGCATGCCTGAAACGGAGACCCAAGAAAAGGCTTTTCCGGGAGATTTATTCTTTAAAGTAGTCTTCTACATAGGATGGGGGGTTGCTTTTCTGTTTCTCCTGATCTCAATTTTCAGCATATATTCACCTCAATATATCAGTCATTTTTCCCAGGCGAGCTATCCATATTTTTTCATCCTGCTTCTTGAGGTCCCCATACATGTATTGAGTGACATTTATCTTTACCCCCTTGTCTTTGTGCTTTATCTGCTTTTTTTCGGTGCGATGATATATGTAAGCATAAAGTGGAGAGGTGAAGGGTTCCTTTCCTCTCCTATTGAGTTCTACGCTGCTATGGCAGCATTGGGCCTCACAATTACTCTGTTCCTCACCCTTATTATTGAAGCTCTGGGAATTCCAATCGGGGGAGCCTCTATTCAGACATCACTGGACCAGCACCCCTTTGAGACTTATCTGTCCCTTATATATGCCCCATTTGCTGAGGAAACAGGATTCAGGATCATACCTCTTGGCATTATGGCAGTAGTCCTGCTCAGAAGGTATCACCCAACATCGTGGTTTGACTACGTTAAGGTGTTTTTCCTCCCCGGACATGTAAGAAGAAAATATGGTGAAAAATTCGGAAAGGTGGATTATATAATGATCGCTGCTACCAGTATTCTATTTGCATATGCACATGAAGCCTATGGCCTATGGAGCTGGGGAAAAATTATAACTGTTCTTCCTGTGGCGGTCATTCTGGCAGTTGGATTCCTTGAATTTGGTGTATACATGGATATACCCATACACTGGCTTTTCAATGGATTCACCTCTCTCTATATTATAAATTCAGCAATGGAAGCCCCAACAAGCCTCGCACTGATTTATGAGATATTCATGGGTATTGTTGCCTTTGTATTCCTTCTGGTTGCTTATAATCGCTGGAGGTCAAAGAATCTGCCCCCATCTTCGGAACTCAGCGATCTTCCTGATAACGTTTAAAGCCTCACGACTCTCTTGCCGGCCACCATGAAATTCCCTGAAAGAACCAGTTTCAGGCTTGAAATCAGGTTTTGGCGCTCTGCCTCCTTTACGCGCTCGGCCAGCGAATTCGGGGAGTCGTTGTCCAAGACCGGGACAACAGCCTGTGAAATTATTGGGCCTCCATCCACCTCTCCTGTGACGAAATGGGTAGTGCACCCACTGAATTTCGCGCCACTCTCTATGACTGCCCTATGTACTTTCTCTCCGTAAAAATTCATTCCTCCAAAGCACGGTAGAAGTGAAGGATGTGTATTTACAATCTTCATCTTGAACCCCGATATTATCTCAGGGGGGAGTATCCTCATGAACCCTGCAAGAACTATCAGATCAGGTTTCAGGTTGAGAAGATTTGAGGAAAGGTTCATGAAATTGGAATCAGATTCCGATTTCCAGCTGAAATGATAAGCAGGAATTCCTGATTCGTTCGCCCTCCTTACTGCTCCGCAATCAGATCTGTTGGAAATGAGGGCAATTATCCTGGCATTTAATGTGCCATTTGAGATCGAATCTATGATTGCCTGAAAATTTGTGCCCTCCCCGGATGCCATAACTACTATGCCCGGAACCTTACCCATGTCTCCATATTATACATATAATGATTAAACTTCCCCGGGCTCTCTATCAAACGCATTAAGGAGTTTTTAAGCAAAAATTAAAAGGGACTTCAGAATAAATGATTCGAAAGATGCAGAGGCAGGATAAGGGTTCCTATATTCAGCGTATATGCCCTGATTTCCCGCATTAAAGTATGGAGAAATAAAATGATTGACATCTGGATAGAGAAGTACAGGCCATCAAAACTTTCAGAGATAGTGGGGCAGGATGCAAATATCAGAAAGATCAAATCCTTCGTGGATCACAAGCAACTTCCACACCTTATATTCGCCGGCCCTGCAGGAACTGGAAAAACAACAACAGCAATAGCCACAGCGATGGAACTTTTTGGTGAGGACTGGAGGCAGAATTTCCTTGAACTCAACGCATCAAACGAGAGGGGAATTGATGTGATCAGGGAGAATGTGAAGGATTTTGCCAGAATTAGACCATCAAATCCACTTGGCTTCAAGATTATATTCCTTGATGAGGCTGATCAGCTTACCCAGGAGGCTCAGGCTGCCCTGAGGAGAACGATGGAGATATATTCTTCAGCAACCAGATTCATATTCTCCTGCAACTATTCTTCCCAGATAATCCTCCCAATACAATCCAGAACGGTTGTAATGAGATTCAGGCCAATAGATTTCAATTCTATGAAAGTCAGGCTTGAGCAGATTGCAAAGGCTGAGGAGTTCACGCTGAGTGAGGATTCCTTGGAGGCCATATATTCAATTTCTGAAGGCGACCTGAGGAAAGCCCTCAATGTGCTGCAAACAATCAGTAACTCCGGTGAGATCAATGCTGCCAGGATCTACGAGATAGCTGGAATGGCAAATCCAAAGGATTTCAGGATGCTGCTCTCAAAGGCCCTCTCCGGTGCTTTTGATGAAGCTAGGGAAGATCTCGACCAGATGGTTATAGACAGGGGATTATCCGGAATTGATATTATCAGGGGGCTGCACAGCTCCATAAGAAAGGAAAAAGTCCCGCCAAAGCAGAAACTTCAGGTCATAATGGCGCTTGGTGAAGCAGAGTTCCGCCTTGTCGAGGGGGCAACAGAACTGATCCAGCTTGATGCCCTCCTGGCAAAGCTTGCCAGTATAGGAAATCAGTTCAACTGATTTGTCAGAAGAAATCATCCAGTTTGGTCGATTCCTTCCTGGCCCTAGACGGATCCTTTTCTATCTTTGCCACAGTCTTTTCTATGTTCCTGCCCATGGTTGCCTCCTTTTTTCTGCTTGAATAGTAATAGCCTGCATCCCTTGTGCCGGAATACATTAGGATATACACGTCTCCTGCCCTCATTCTCCCTGTCCTACCTCTTCTCTGTATAGTTCTGATCTCAGAAGGGACCGGCTCAAAGAATATCACAAGATCGGTGGAGGGAATATCAAGGCCCTCTTCAGCCACAGATGTTGCAACCAGGACATTGTAAACATTTGAGCGGAATTTAGAAAGAATCTCATCCTGTTCCTTCTGGCTCATTCCGGCATCCCCCTCTTTTGAGGCCTGGCCGACGAACTTTACAGGCCTTACAAGTGCAGAGTGCTTTTCGAGATAATCGTTAACGATAGAAGCTGTCTTCCGGAAATGAGTGAAGAGTATTATTCTGGACTCTGGATTTAATGAAATTTTCTCCTCACAGAGCTGAAGCGCCTTCGAAAGCTTCGGGTTGGAATCTGGATCCATGGAAGCTTTTTCAAGTGCCAGGAGAAGTTCCATTGTTGAAGGATTCTTCGCAAGTATTCTGGCAGTCCTCTTTATTGAATTATCCTCACTTTCAAGAATGTTCTTCAGATACTGGTATGCAACTGAGGCCCCCTGAGATTCTATATATTCCATAACATAGTCTAACCTTATCAGTGCCGTCACATAGGGAATAAGGCTGAAAAGCCCAGGATTTCCAGCTTTGGCTCTCTCCACAAGCTGGGGTACTTTGGAAGCCAGCTCCTTCCTTGAAGCCCTGTTGTATCGTATAATGCCGGATTTTCTAAGTTTCTCCTGGATTGGATCCATTATTGATTTGAGTATTTTCCCTATATCCTTCAGTTCCGGGGGCAAATCCAGTGTGATCGTCTTAACAGTAATTCCACCCACATAAGGCGCCACATCAGGATCGGTTTCCGACTTGATCAGAACTTCTTCTATGCCAAGGTTCTCCCTGATCTCGTCAAGTTTTTCCCTTGTGCCTCCCGGGCTTGCAGTCATTGCCAGGATCAGACGGCTCCTTGTCTCCAGGAACTTCCTGGATATGAGTGCATACGAATAGTTTCCGGTGGCTCGGTGAGCCTCATCAAAGATCAGGAGACCAAAACTGGATATATCCAGGTCACCACGCTTCATGTCATTCCAGACCACCTGTGGAGTTGACACGATCACTCTGCTTCTTGTCCAGTAAAATCTCCTATCCATTGAGTCAATTTCACCGGTGAATGAGAATATATCAGGCTGTTTAATGTTGAGATAACTGCCGAATGTTTCAAGGTGCTGTGACACCAGAGGTTTTGTGGGAGCCATGAAGAGGACCTTGCCACCCCTCTTTACAATGTCCTCAGCAACCATGGCAGCTATGAGAGTTTTGCCAAGTCCTGTTGGAAGAACTATGAGACTGTTTCTTTTTCTAGCAACATTAAAGAGGTTTATCTGATATTCCCTAGGCTTGATTGATGCAGCCTTGGATTCATCAGACATGGGGTAAAATATCACCTAGTTATTTAAGCACTTGGTAGAAATAGCTGCACCTAAGGGCCGGTAGATCAGCGGTAGATCGCCTGCTTCGCAAGCAGGAGGCCTCGGGTTCAAATCCCGACCGGTCCATTTAATCTATTAATCGAATACTATTTATCTCGGCACTCGTTATCTTCTCATGACCATGCAGTCGAAGTATCAGGAACTACTTCTCGACGAGGATGTGCGAAGGTGGTATGAGAACCTCAGGGCAAAGTCTGTATTGACGGCAACGGTAGCCCTGAGAAATCTTGGCCACTATTGTGAGCTGGTTGGAACAACACCGAAAGGCATCCTGAACAAAGCAAGAGAAAACGAGAAGGAATTCAGATACGAATTCCAGGACTTTGTGAGGAAGCTTGAAAGGGAGGGCAAGGCAGGATCGTACATAGCGAGATTCAAAAAAGTGATTCTTTCCTGGCTGAAGTTTAACGATATCCGTTTGCAGTTAACTGTTAACATATCCGGAGAGAACGAAACGCCTACCATTGCAAATGAAAGAGTACCAAGCAAGGAGGAGCTAGCCAGAATACTTAGAAAAGCAACCTCAAGAGGCAGGGTAGCTATCGCCATAATGGCCTTTTCAGGCCTCAGACCGGAATCTCTTGGAGATTACGAAGGAACCGATGGTCTCAGGCTCGGCGACATCAAAGATCTTAGAATATCGGATGAAATCCAGTTCGATAAGACACCATCAATGGTTATGGTCAAAAACAAGCTGAGCAAGGCAAGGCATCAATATTTCAGCTTCATAGGTGAGGAAGGAACAACATACATCAAGGAGTATCTAGAGGAGAGAAGGAAGCAGGGGGAAGAACTGACCTATGATTCCCCATTGTTGCAGTTCGATGTGAGAGGCGTAAAGAAGAACAACTTCCTACGGACGACTCTGGTTACAAGGGACATAAGGGAAGCGATAGAACAGGCAGGACTGAAGATGAGGCCATACGTGCTCAGGGCATACTTCTCAACTGCACTTGATATTGCAGAATCCAAGGGCCTGATATCGCATCCCTGGAGGCAATTCATTATGGGTCATAAAGGCGATATCGAGGCAAGGTACAGCACCAATAAGCGATTATCTCCCGATATGATCGAAGAGATGAGGCAGTCGTACCAGAAGTGCCTCAAATATATGGAGACGAGAATGAGCGAGGTATCCGAAGATAATGCGAGACTCTACTTACAGCAGCAGCTTCTTTCTGCTGTGGGATACAGGCAGGACGAAAT
>JAJZZZ010000058.1 GCA_021797265.1 Thermoplasmata archaeon | reverse complement strand
TTTACAATAATCAGAAGGAACGATACATGGAGAGGTATTCCCCAAAGAAGAAGGAGCTGGATGCAAGGGATGTGGTTGCCAGGGCAAATTATGCTGAGATTCAGGCAGGAAGGGGTACCGAACATGGCGGCGTATACCTTGACATATCATACAAAGGGGCAGAATTTGTTAAACAGAAACTCCCGAGTATGTACCATCAGTTTATGGAATTTGCCGGCATAGATATTACAAAGGAAATGATGGAAGTTGCCCCAACGGTCCATTATCAGATGGGGGGAATCAGAGTAGACCCGGACACAGGAGCAACAAATATACCGGGGCTTTTCGCTGCAGGCGAAGTCGCGTGCGGCCTTCATGGTGCAAACAGGCTTGGTGGGAATTCTCTGGCCGACATTCTTGTCTTTGGCAAGATAGTGGGCGAGGGGGCAACGAAGTTTGCAACATCGGAGAATATGCCCGGTTTTGATGAACAGGAAATAAATGCAGAGATCGAAAGAGTTAAGGGGCTCGTCCATCCGGATGGCCTGAACGCGTACAAGCTGATCGACGAACTCACAACCGCAATGTCAGACAACGTTGGAATAGTAAGGGATCAGGAACATCTTGAAATTGCTCTGAAAAAGATCCTCGAGCTTAAGGAGAAATACCCAAGGGTCTCGGCACCGGGAGGACTTAAGTATAACCACGGATTGCTCGCCGCTCTTGAGTTGGGCAATATGCTCATAGCAACAGAAGCTATTGTAAGAAGCGCAATAATGAGGCCCGAGAGCAGAGGCGCACACACAAGAAGAGATTATCCCAAGAAAAATCCGGAATGGTTGAAGAACATAATCTGCTCGAAGGATGGTGATGGCATGAAGTTTGATACTGTGCCAGTTCCGGAAATTCCGGAGGAATTGAAGAAATATGTTAAACCGGAGGTGTACTGATGGATAAAATCAATCTGAAGATCTATAGAAAAGACCCATCAGTTGACGAAAAGGAGCATTATGATACATTTGAAGTTCCTTACGTCGACGGAATGGTAGTTCTGGATGCGGTCAGATATGTAGAGGAGAATCTTGATACTACACTGGCTATCAGATGGAACTGTAAAGCAGCAAAATGCGGCTCCTGTTCTGCTGAGATAAACGGCTTCCCGAGGTTAATGTGCAAAACAAGAATTGACAAAGTCGGGTTCAATATTACGGTTAATCCGATGGGTGCTTTTCCTCTTATCAAGGATCTTGTAACAGATGTTACAGGAAACTGGGACATACTGAGAAAAATCCCTCCATTCACGCCAAAGGAGCTCGGCCCAGATCAGCATTTCAGCATGAAGCAGGAGGATGTGGAGCGTTCCAAAGAGTTCAGGCAATGTATAGAATGCTTCCTTTGCCAGGATGTATGCCACGTTGTAAGAGAGCATTACACGGATTATTTCGGCCCAAGGCACATTGTAAAGGCGGCCTCTCTCGACATGCATCCAATGGATACAATTGACAGATCAACATTCCTGAACAAGGAGGGCGGGCTAGGGTACTGTAATATAACAAAATGCTGCCAGGAAGTCTGCCCGGAACATATTGTTATCACGGATAACGCAATAATACAGGAGAAAGAAAGGGCAGTAGATCTCACATATGATCCGCTGGCTATGCTAATAAAAGGCAGAAGAAAAAAAGAGAAGAGGGTGGTATAACTGATAAAAAACAATGATCAGATTTCCAAGATGAACAAGGCAGTCAACAGCCTTATCCCGCCGGAGTTTTTCAGTGCTAGGTTCATTTCGTTTATTGTGCTCCTTGTTCTGGGAATTTACCTCATGACACTTTACCCAATGACAAAACTTGTGACAGGCCTCACAGACCCCTTCTATTCACCCACATTGCTTATTCTGCCTTTAATAGGGCTTTTCAGGCTAACCTGCTATGCATACAGGAAGGATTATCACAGACATCTCTTCAACCATCCGGTTGCCTGCTCCATTGGATTCAGAGGAGAATTCAAAGGACGCAGTTATACCGGAGAAACAAGATTCTTCAGGGTTGAAAACCTCCACAGATGGTTCATGTACTTTTCAGTGGCAATACTTCCATTCTTCTATTATGACATTGCAATCTCAATAATCAGGTACCCGGGGTATAACTATGTCATAAGCCTGGGAACAATACTGCTGGTCATAAATACAATACTGGTAACGGTGTACACACTTTCATGCCATGCCATAAGGCATCTGGTGGGTGGGAACATTGATTGCTACAGCTGCCAGCACTCAATCAGGGGAAAAATATTCAGGGGCCAGAGCAGGATTAACAGGCATCATGAGACCTATGCCTGGCTTAGCCTCAGCATGTTCTTCCTTGTGGATCTATTCATAAGATCTGTGGCTGTATGGCATTTCCTGAACCCTGTTCTACTTCACTGGTGATGTACGATGAAAAATAAAGATCTTGGAAAAATAAGGTACCCGCTTTTCTTTCTTGGATTATTCGTAATAGAAATTGGTGGAGTGCTGTACAAGTTTGAACATCTGAAGCCAATAGACATAGTCCCCTTTGCAGTTGTAGGGTTCCTGATATATCTTACAGCTCTGGCAGTACCCTGGGCTCTGAAACATTGAGTTCAATCTTCTCCATTTTTCTGTGAGAAATCACCAAGCATCATTTCAATTTCCCTTTCAGGGAGGGGAAAATTTCTCTTTTTAATATTGCTTTCAAGCAGCATAAGCTCCGAGAGATCATCCGGATAGCCTCCTGAATATACAATTTCAAGAATCTGTGCATTCATAATCATCTTGGAGCAGACAACACAGGGGTGTGTAGTTACATATATTGTGGAACCTGCTATGCTTACCCCGTGGACAGCGGCCTGGATGATTGCGTTCTGTTCGGCATGAAGCCCGCGGCATAGCTCATGCCTTTCTCCGGAAGGAACATTAAGGTCGTCCCTGATGCACCCCACAACATCACAATGTACAGTACCAGAAGGGGGGCCGTTGTATCCAGTTGCAAGTACGTTTTTTCCCTTTACAATAACAGCTCCGACTTTTCTCCTTGTGCAGTTTGCTCTTGAAGCAGCAAGAAATGCCATTCTCATGAAGTACTGATCCCATGAGGGTTGTGAAGACATAGGGAATGTAATTCATTGACTAATTTTAACTTTACATGATCTTCAGAGTAATACAGTCTGGAAGTATAACTTGAAAGGAGGATGAATATGGATCTTAAAAAAAATATTTAAATAATCTTATGCCTATTTTTAAACTGAACCCTAAATTTTCGTAAAAATTCTTATGGTACTACTCACTCTCCTGTCTGACAGAATAAATGCATTTCTTCAATCCTCTATTTTACCTGGTGGCATTCCTTGTACTGCTCTATTTCCCGGTGGCCATATTCCAGCTTATACTGATAATCAAGGGCTGGACAAAGGGTGAGGACAGCCTTTTTACCAGGATGAAATGGCAGGAGCAGAAACATGTCGTGGTAACACCAATTCTTCAACAGAGGGAATACTTCTCAAGGAGAAGGGTTATGGCAGTGATATGCACCAATGGCAAAAACCCGAAGATTGTGGACAAAATTACCATGATACTCAGATCATATTCCACTCCTCTGGAAGTTTACGTGATTAAAGAGGAATATGATAAACACCAGTATCTTGCTGAGGAGATTATAGTTCCTTCAGAGTACACCTGCCCGAACGGTTCAAAACATAAACTTCGTGCCCTTGACTATGAGAGCAAATGGCTGATGGAAAGAGGCATATCAAGTGAAACTTACCTGATTCATCTGGACGATGATTCAGTTGTTTCTGAGGAGTATGTCCAGTATGTTTATCGAATGACAGAGGAGGGTGGCCAGGGCCACCTGAGGCTCAGGGAGCCGGGCATTCACCTTTTTTCAACCCTGGCAGATATGACAAGAGTTTCTGACTGCGCTGCCTTCTGCACATACTTCAACAGAAAGGGAAGGCCTATGGCCGTTCATGGAGAGGGCCTTGTTATAAGGGCTGATGTTGAAGAGAAGATTGGCTGGGATTTTGGAACTTACGGGGCTGACGACATAATTATGAGCCAGCTAATAGTGAAAAATGGATACAGGTTTGGCTATATTCCCTTTGCAATATTCATAGCTCCCCCAACATCCATCAGAGATTTCTACAAGCAGAGAAGGAGATGGATTGTATCCATGCTCTGGGCAAGAACCTACATTAAAAAGATCAACAGGAAAATGTTCTACTGGCTCATATACAGGTATGCGATAGGATGGTCAGGTTTCTTTGGTGTTTTCCTTCTCATTCCATCTCTGGTGCTTCATTTTCATTTCCCACTCTTCCTTTCAGTCATATCGGGAATAAACACATTCTGCTACTTTGTGTTCTATCAGTACGGTGCAATAAAGACCGGGAAGAAATGGAGCCCAATTATGCTGGCACTCCAGTTCTTCATAGCATTGTACGAGGGGGGAACTCTATTTTATTCCCTGCTCTATCCGCCAGACAAAAATGTGTTTGATGTGATAACGAAAGTATGACTCCATCGGTGGCATTCAGGGATTTCCAAACTGTGAAATATTGATTTCCAATTATCCATAGATGTCGGTACGATCAGAATCGCTGTTCCGTGAATCAATAGATATATTTCCCTCCGGTGTGAATTCTCCAGTTAGATATTATGGCCCATATCCGGAATTTATTGAAAGGGCCCATGGCCCTTATATTGAGGACGTGGACGGAAGAAGATATATTGATTATTGTCTGGGGTTTGGTCCATCAATCCTGGGCCATTCTCCTGAGAATGTGGTCAAGAAGCTAAAGGAAAAACTGGCAGACGGCTTCATATATGGTGCGCCTACGGAGAATGAATCAAAACTTGGTAAAGTTATCAAAGGAGCAATACCATCAATTGAGAAAATGAGGTTCACAAACTCAGGTACAGAGGCCACAATGCATGCCATAAGGCTAGCAAGGGCTTTCATGAAGCGTGACATCATAGTGAAATTCGATGGAGCCTATCATGGTTCCCATGATTATGTTCTACAGAAGATGGGTAGTGGAGGCCTGACATTTGGGATATCTTCAAGCCCAGGCATACCAGAACAGGTTTCGTCGACTGTTGTTGTGGGCAAATTCAATGATGAAGAATCAGTCAGAAAGATATTTTCAACTTTCAAAGGGAAAATAGCGGCAGTTATAGTGGAACCTGTTCTTGGGAATGTGGGTGTAATACCTCCGGCTGGGGGATTCCTTAATTTCCTCGAAGAACAGTGCAGGCAGGATGGCTCTCTCCTGATATTTGACGAAGTAATTACAGGATTTCGCTTCACATTCGGCGGATATCAGAATTCTATCGGGATCAAGCCGGACATTACGATCCTTGGTAAGATAATCGGAGGAGGTTTGCCAGTTGGCCTCTTCGGAGGTAGGAGTGATATAATGGATATGATCGCCCCATCCGGGCCTGTATATGAAGGTGGAACGTTTTCAGGAAACCCCCTGACAATGATTGCAGGCTATGAGACCCTTTCAGAACTAAGGAAGAAAGAATATAGAGATATAGGTGCATACACTGAGAAAATTGCATCTTCTGCGTCAGATTCTGCCAGAAAATATGGAATTCAAGTTCAGGTAAACAACACAGGGCCAATGTTCACAATTTTCTTTAACAGAAATAAGGTGGATTCATATGATTCAGCGGCTGAAAGCAATTCTCGTCTTTTCATGGAATTCTTCAAGACAGCAAAGGATAATGGGATATATCTTCCGCCTTCCCAGTTTGAATCTAATTTCGTCAGCTTTGCACATTGTAAGAATGAACTTGAAAAGACAATTGAAGCCTTTGAAGTTTCATTCAGAGAGATTAAGAAGTATCTCTGATCTTTGATAGGACAGACTTCAAGGAGTCTGCATTTTCGTTTTCAGGAGATCTTGCTGCCTCTTTTACAGCAAGAATGTATGGCCTGAGTATCTTCCTTGAGATGGAGCCGCTCATAGCAGAAAGGACCTCTGAGGGGTCCCCACCTTCCCTTATAGCAGAAAGTGCTTTCTGGGCCTCTCTGGCAGCTAGCCTTTCAGAATATTTCATGTAAGACTCAACAAGATGGTCCATCTCGAGTTCCCTCATCTTTTCCATAATTACCTTCAATTGCTCTTCAACGATCTGCCGAGCCTTTATTATTTCTTCTTTTTTTATCTCAATATTTGTCCTGATAATGGCCTCCAGATCACTGAATGTATAAAGATATATGTTATTCAGGTCGGCCACTTTTGTTTCGATATTGCATGGATTTGATACATCCAGAAGAATCAACTCTCTTGAACCTGATATACTAATTATATCTGATTCCTCGATGATGGGCCTCGATGATGTTGTTGCCGTGATTATCACATCATTTTCAAGGATCGCCTCTCTCAGGTCGGATATATCAAGATATCTGCAGCCATTCTCTGAGGCAAGGGCAGCTCCAGTTTCTTCATTCCTTCCCATCAGAGAAATAGTTAGTCTTTTATCGGATGTAAGGTACTTCAAGATCTTTGTGGCTATCTTTCCGGTTCCAATAAGAAGAATCCTTTTTCCTTCCAGACTGTGCTTCTCTTTTAAGAGGTCTATGGATATGTGTGCGATGGATGTCTTTCCTTTCGAGATCCCTGTGTCGGTCCTCACCTTCTTTCCTACGAAAATTGCCATGCGGAAAATCTGCTGAAGCATTTTATCAAGGCTTCCAGACTCTGAGGCTTTCGTGAACGCAGATTTTACCTGGGAGAGAATCTCACTTTCCCCAACGGAAAGGGAGTCTAGCCCCGAGGCAACCAGGATTAAATGTTTAATTGCCTCTTTTCCCTGAAGATACCTATATCCTGGAGGTATATTATCAAAAGGTGGCTGTGAGTTCTCTATGAAGTAATATTCGAGCCTGTTGCAGGTTTTCAACTGGACAAAATGTGGGCCATTCAGCAACCCATTGAAGAATCCTGATATTGATGCCTCAAATATTAATGCATTTTGAAGCGCCGAAGGATCATCATTGAAGCTCCATGAAACCACACCAATTTCGCTCATCAACCTATCACAACTTCTGCAAGTGCTTATTCCATATCGCATTCTGAATATATAATCTAAGTGAGGGATATATACTGAAATATTCACTCAGAAAAGGAAAATGCATATTCAGGACGTTAAAGATTTTTAGAAATGAGCAAATATCCTTTCAATGACACAGAATGAGACCGAAAGAAAAGCATTAGTAATAATTGATCTGCAAAAAGGGATTGCCTCAATGAATACATCCCCGCACCCAGCCAGTGAGGTTCTGGAAAATGCCGGCAGATTGGCCAGGAAATGCAGGGAAAAGAATATTCCTGTTGTTGCTGTAAGGGTAACTGGGCCAATGGACATTATGCTCCATCCAAAGGTCGACGGAAATGCGTCTTCATTTTCACGAGGCGAAAGATCTGCTGACTGGGATCAGTATGTGGACCAACTGGGAATAGAGAATGGGGACATCCTCATTACAAAGCACCAGTGGGGTGCTTTTTATTGCACAGATCTCGATCTACAATTGAGGAGAAGAAAAATTGACACCATAATTCTATGCGGAATAGCAACTACCTACGGGGTAGAGAGTACAGCAAGATTTGCATATGAATATGGCTATAACCAGATTTTTGTGGAGGATGCCATGTCCGATATGTCAGCGGAGGCTCATGAAGCCAGCTTAAAGTTCGTGCTCTCAAGGATGGGTATAATTAGGAAAACCGATGAAGCAATCAAGATGCTGGATTGATTAAACTTAATTAATCCAACCCATCATAAGAAAAGAGTATATTCAGATGCCAAGGAAAAATAGCCTCCTGTATAAGGTTAAATTGTATCCCTTATATATGCATGATTTCATAGGAACCTATTCATAGTGTAAAGAAAAATGATCACAATATCATACCTGATTTCCATAATTCTTGGGAGGTCTGGCCCAATACACAATCTTGTAGTAAATTACGGTTACACTGGAATTGGCATCCTGATGATGCTGGAATCAGCCTCTTTGCCTATTCCCAGCGAAGTCATACTACCACTTTCCGGGCAGTATATACACCTAGGCATTCTTAATTTTCCGGGAGTGCTTCTTGTAGCTCTACTGGGTGGACTGGTTGGATTTTCAATAGACTATTTCATTGCCTATTTTCTGGGGAAGGATGTAATATACAACCATCTCCATATATTTCATTTAAAAAAAGAATCTGTGGAGAATTTTGAAACCTGGTTCGAAAAAAACGGTTCTTTTGCGGTTTTCATAATACGTATGGTTCCAGGGGTAAGAGGACTGATAAGTCTGGTAGCAGGATTTGCAAAAATGGACCTTAAAAAATTCTATCTCTTCTCATTCCTTGGCTCACTGGTATGGGATACTCTCCTAATCATCTTCGGATACTACGCATTTTCTGGGAGCCTCACATCCATAATTGAGTATGTGGCCATACTTTTACTCGTTCTCTATCTGATATATGTATTGCTGATGAGAAACGTTAAAAAAACTGTTTCAAAAGAGAAAAGGGCTGGGAATTCAACCAAAGATGATCCCAAAGAAAATGAAAGCAAGCAGATTCAGAACCATTAAATTGTAAGAGCATCATATACTGATTGATGACTGCCAGTACTGAAGTGGCTTCCGATCTGGAAAACTTATACCGGAATGTTAGAAAGAGGACCTTGGATCTTGTCAAACCCCTTACAAGGG
>JAJZZZ010000057.1 GCA_021797265.1 Thermoplasmata archaeon | reverse complement strand
TATGGAGAGAAATCCCATTATTAAGGGTGCGCGTATTCTGTCGCCCTCCGGCATCATGGATGATACAACATCTGATGACATGGAATCAGAGAATACCCACAGAAGAAGCGTGAAGTATCCTATTATAAAAATGACGCTTGAAGATATCAGTGAGAGCAGAAGTAGAGGAATGATGAGGAATATGGGCCTGAACATGTAGAATGTGTCCCTTACGAACTTCATGGGTATCAGTGCCGCACTCCTGTCCAGCAGGAAAGCTATGACGGAGAACGCTGCAAATATGAGAAACACCTCCTGTCTGCTTACGCCGTCGTGAAGTCCCATAGCCGGAAGAAATA
Organism: Thermoplasmata archaeon; assembly: GCA_021797265.1. Next base: position 8,622 of record JAJZZZ010000057.1, on the reverse strand, counting down.
CGGCCACTATGCATATGGAGAGATAAAGAAGGGACTGTATGGCTATGTATGGGATCATGATCTTCCTGTTTGTGATCATATCCAGGGACTTTATTGGCTCAAATGAGGTCTTGATCATCTGGTGGATTGGCCTGGGCGATGGTGAAATGCTTGATCGTGTGCCATTGGTGATACGATACATCAGGGCCAGAAATCCGGCAAGAAGCGCTATTACGGACATAATGCCGTACAGTTCTCCGACAGTGCCGCCGACGAATAAGGCGGCGAATATCAGCACAATGAATATCCCAGTGTTTGGAATTATATCCTGGCTGTACATGTTCCTCATGGGTTCCATGTTTCTGAGACCTTTCGCTCTGCTGGCATTCTTGGAAGACCTGTACGCCGCCACTGCAAGCGAAAGCACCACAAATGCAAGTATAATTCCTCCAACAGTCTTAACTGTGAACAGCAGGCTCATGGATATCCCTGTAAGAAGAAGCCCGACAGTGGGAAGGAGATCGCTTCTGGCTCTGTCGCTGTAGAAACGAAGTGGAAGCCTGATTAGAACCGCAGAAAGAACCGCGATAGAATAGATGAGCCCCAGGTAAAAGAGGGGTATATGGTTCTCACGGAGGAAAAACGGAAGCGATATCCAGATGAACGAAGTAAATCCCGATATTAGAAATGAAGTGCCCATCCTGATGGCGTCATCAATCCTGATGTTCCGGAACATATCGCCGAATGTTTCCTCTGACAAGTAAATCTCTAGCTATAATCTATACTATGTTATTTATACTTCTTGCCTTTGAATGCGAAATTTGCGATCACCTGAGGAATGTAAGGGAAGTCCCTCACGAATCTGGTTTCAAAGCGATAGTATTGCCTGATGACTGGCGAATTAACTCCATGCCATTCCAACAGGATTCAGACCCTTGCGCAAGATGCCATAATAACTGCTTCTGGAATTTACATATCAAGGAAAGAGAGAATGTCAAAACGATTTACGCTCCAAGAAAACTTGATTCAATCTGATCAAGTTTTTGATTCAGGGTCAGGTGAAATGTGCATCCGGTTCCAATGTGAAATATTATATAAACTGAGACCATAAGCTGTCAAGCCGTGATAGCTCAGTAGGGAGAGCGCCAGACTGAAGATCTGGAGGTCGCTGGTTCAATCCCGGCTCACGGCATACCCATCAGAGTTTTATGATGTAGTGCCTTTACTTTTATTGATGTGCCCGGCTTTAGGCATATATCGCACAGCAATGAGGTTTATAATGCGTTTGTACATCCGCCAAGTTAATATGCATGTGTACGTGAAAGGTTAGCTGAATTCGCATTTTTATTGATCCCTGTCTTACACTTTTTCTGAAATGTACCAGTGCGCATAGTGATGGAGTGGATTTCCAAGAAACTGTGATCAGAGTCAGGTCATTGATTTGGAGGTGCTGGAATAGGACCCCTATCTTTAGACTTTCAAGAAACAATTGCTGAATAGCATGATGGAAAATAATTGTGGGAACTTCATGAAAAACAGATAAAATTCACTTTGATTCCTCCTGCATAGCTGCTGGAGGAACGTTGATATTGTGTTGACCTGCGTTTCTTACCACTCCTGGATGCAATTTCCATTCAACGAAAGTCAGTATACCTGAAACTGGTATCCACCCTATTCCAACATAAGCTGCCAGATTGTATGGATAAGGTGGGGGAGCAGGGTACAATGAGAAAAATATCACAGCAGCCAGGACGCCGATTGCAACCATAGGAAATACCAAGTGCTGAAGGAGTTTGAATTCCCCAGCTTTACGGGCATATAGTGGCAGCCCTACTGACACTATTATGTGTTCCGTGTAGGCAGAATAGGCATTTGCGTAGAGCATTACGAGTCCCCCTACTTCCGGTCCGTATACAAGACCGAATATTATGGAGGGTACCAGGGATATGATAAACACAAAAAGTGCTGCAATAGCTGGAGACCCGTACTTCCTGTGCACTTTCCCCACAGCCTTTGGGATAAACATAATCCCATCCCTGGAGAACCTGTAGAAGATCCTTGAGTTGCCGTTGCTGACAGACACATTGTATCCCATAAAGCTGTTTATTGTGAACACAATAAGTAAAGCAAAAAGAATGTAACTGGCTTTCCTGAATAGGACCAGGCCTGGGTCGGGGGAACTGGCGAATCCTCCCATCAGACTTGGGCCATATCCCACTGTGAATGCATATGATACCAGCAAGAGTGTTATCCCTGCAACTATGACAGTACTGATGAGAGCCTTTCCAACTGCCTTTTTTGGTTCCCTGGTTTCCTCTGCCAGCGATGTTATGGATAAGGTAGAACCAAAAAACAGTACAACTGAGTATATCATTGAATAGAAGAGTTGAGGAACTCCACCTGGAAGGAATTTTGTCGTGAAAACATCAATTGTGTTTGCAGATCCCGCATTGAATATGATGACGGCTGAGCCAACAATCAGAATTGCCACCTCGATGAGGCCGCCAATAATCTGGTATTCGGTGGAAACCTTTATTCCGAACCATGTGAACAGGAAGGCAACAAGGGCTGCCACTATTACAATTGGCAACCAGAATATCAGGCCAGAATAGTCTGGATTTATGAGTGTTATAAAAGCTGCCAGGCCCAGGAAACCGAAGCCCGAATAACCCAGCGTGCCGTAGAAGATCATGTTCCAGCCCTGAAAAGTTGCAATTTTACCTCCCAGACTGTTTCCAGTGAAACTGAAATAGCTGCCTGATGAGCTGACATATTTGGAGAACTGATATCCTGTGTTCATGATGAAAAGATAAAAGATTATCCCCAACAGGATGGACAGAGGCGTAGCCCCAAGGGCAAACAACGCAACGCCGGTAAGTAGGTATGCGGCATCAGCAGCTATTGACATTGTTCCCATAGCCTGCCATACCAGCCTGAAGGTTCCAATTGAATTCTTTCTAAGTTCTGTATGCTCTACGCTTGAACCGGGTAGGATTGTATATTCCTTGTCCATCGGTGAGGTAAAAATATCGTATTATTATAGCTTTTTGACGATTATTACAAATAATTGTGTGATTTCAAATTATTGATAACTATATTGTAATTTTCTATACTAATGTATGAAAAATATGAACATTGAAGATAAATCATTTCCACGGAAATCTTGATTTGAACCAGAGCCGTATATACGGCATTTTACCGTATTCAATGAATCAGGTGTTCGCCTCAAAATTTTTGTACATTGAAAAGTGCCTCGAGGACAATCTCATGGTTACCTCCGAACCCACTATTTTCTTCCATCTGTCGTGCTAAGACAGTCGTTTCTCCAATCGCGAATCATGAAATTATCTAAAAATAAAGAGGTGGAAGGAAACTAAATTTTATCTTCACAACTGAAGTTTTCATTTGTTTGCAAAATTCATGGCAATCAGAACATGGGATATGGCACCATACTTGAGGAAATCCTCATCTACTGTGAATCTGGAGCTGTGATTTGGGTAAACTATATTCTTCTTTTCGTTCCTCATGCCAAGAAAATAATAGGTTCCCGGGGCCTTCTGCAGGAATCTTGAAACATCCTCTCCGCCCATTACCGGATCTATGTCTACGACCTTCATTCCCTTTATTGTTCCAAGGACCTTCATCACCTCTTCCGTTATTTCTGGATCATTGACAGTTACAGGGTACGCGTTGTCTATGAATTTGCATTCCACAGAGGCTCCGAAGCTCCCACCTATGTTCTCTGCAATATTTTTGATCTTTTCCTTCATTGTCTCCCGTATGCTTTCGTCCAGCGTCCTGAGGGTCCCCTCCATATACATTTGATCTGGTATGATATTATCCTTGCTACCGGCCTTAACCATGCAGACTGACACCGCAACAGGCATCCGCTGATCTATCTGTCTTGCCCTTACTCCGTAAATTGCGTTTATCATCTGCGTTCCAATGTAGATTGGGTCCACAGTCTCTGAAGGTGCCGAACCATGTCCGCCCTTTCCGTTGACCATGATGCTGAATCCATCAGGAGCTGCCATAATTGGGCCCTTTCTCAGTGCAAAGGTACCAACAGGGAAATCGTTGACAACATGCAGTCCAAAAACATGGCTGACATGAGGGTTTTCCAGCGCCCCGTCCCTGATCATGGGCAGTGCCCCTCCTTCACCGCCATCTTCCTCAGCCGGCTGGAACAGGAATTTCACATTACCCTTCAATTCACTTTTATGTCTTGACAGAACTATTGCTGCGGCCAGCAACATGGCAGTATGGCTGTCGTGACCGCACGCATGCATCACTCCCGGATGCTCGGAGGCGAATGGCAAGCCTGTCTGTTCCTCTATGGGAAGAGCATCCATGTCAGCCCTGAGCCCGATTGTTATCTTTCCTGAAGTCCCCCTTATGAGGCCGGTAACGCCTGTTCCTCCAACTTTTTCTGTTACCTCCACACCATATTTTCTCAGGGTGTCAGCAACAAATTTAGAAGTGCTGAATTCCTTGTATGAAAGCTCCGGGTTCCTGTGGAGTCTCCTTCTCATGTCAACGAGTTCCGGTTCGAGTTCCAGAACTTCTGCCCTAAGTTTATCAACGTCCATAAACAGTTACACCTTTTAGCGATAAATTCTTTTGGAAAAGTCGTCCGGATTGTGATGTCATACGGCACCCTTCATTACCAAAATAAAATTCCAATAAAGTTCCGATTTTAAGGTTTCCAGATCATCCTGAATCATTCCCTGGCAGAGGTATTTTTGACCTGTAGATAATCAGGTTTATCAATATACCGATGAACGATAATCCGAGCATTATTAGAAAAATCCCGTTCCAGCCAAGATCTGAGAGCAACGATGACGTTACCAGTGGTCCAATGGCATCAGCAGAGTTAGAGATAAGTCCCATTCCAAAGGCTCCTGCACTCACTAAAGCCAGCGGGAAAATGTTGCCTGGAAGAGCCCAGTAGTTAGGCGGAAACATCATGAGGAATCCGTTTACAACAGCAGCCAGAAGAAGATAATAGAAGGACAATCTTCCAGTTGTTATCATAAGAACTATTCCGAGGGCCATCAGTACATCCGCTATGGTCATTATTACTAGCCTGGATTTCAGTATCCCTCTGTTGGAAGACTTATTTCCAGCTAACCTATCGCCAAGCACTGCCCCCACAAAGGCTGCCATAAATCCAGATAGCCCCCATCCGATTATGAGCGAACCTGTCTGGGAAACTGAATAGCCCAGATGATAAGAGTAAGTGGAGAGATAACCTCCAACACTGAACAGAACCCAGCTCAGGGGAAGCTGTGCAAGTCCCATTAAAATGACCATTGGATCCTTCCAGACGCTTTTGTGCTTTACCTTCTCGGCCTGTATGATCTCCCTCCTCTGTGCGGCTGAATCCTTTGCAAATATGAAATAAATCAGGGCTCCAGCCACCATGATTATTCCCGTTATGTAGTAAGATTCCTGCCAGCTCAATGATATCAGGACCCCGGAAATGATACCACCAGCAGCGCTTCCAAGTGATATGGCCCCCAGGGTGAATGCCAGTGATCTTGCTCTTTCGTCAGGTGGAAACCATCCCTCCAGCTGTATGGAAAAAAGAGCAAGCATCATGATCATCAGGCCCTGGAAGAACCGGAGTGCCACCAGCACATACAGTACATGAAAGACGGGTATCAGGAACTGCGGCACGATGAGGAACAGCTGGGCCACGAGCACCCCTGTCTTCAGCCTCGCATCAAAGATGCCTCCCTGCCCCAGGAAGAATGCCGCAAACAATCCAATGGAAAATGCGTCTATTCCAAGCACCGACAGGGTAGTTGGACTGACGCCGAATGTTGGTGCCATCCTGCCGGAAAGAATGCCAAAGGATGTAAGGGAAATGAAGCTTGTTGTCATTAGGAGGCCGGCAATCGCAGCCATTACCCACCTGTACTGAGGCTTTACAGACTGATCTATCCTGCTCGCTGATGACAATATTGTTCAGATGGCCCTAAGTTATTTAACATGTGCGAGCGAGAAGTCCTCCTTCAAAATATGGGAGATGAAAGAATTAGGTTACGATTTCCGTTAACCATGTTAACATCCACCTTTGGAAGTTATCATCTGTCTGATGCTTAAACTTCGTGGGTATAACCCTATACCCTCTATCCCGTTCACAAACGCTTCAGGGATTGCCTTTTTTATTATGTTATACGATCCGTTGAGATCAGCGTGTATCAGTGTTCCATTTGCAGATCGGAATGTGCCTCTGCTTATTCTCTTTCCCATGTAGGTTTCATGATGTTCTATTGTTTCATTATCAAGGAATGAACATTTGCTTGTATGGCTCTCCTCCCGTATCATGACGTTGATCCCGTTCTCTTCTGCCTTGTATTTTATCTGCTGAATCAATGTGTTGAAAGGTAGCTGCACAAAGTTCTGGTTATTCCTCTTTCCCGTGTTGACTGACTGTTTCCATCCGCTGTTGTGACCTATGACTATGGTATCTATGTTCAGGCTCTTTGCATACATCACTATGGAACTGCTCAATTTGTGCATGATATCCCTCACTTTCCTGTTCCTGTCCATGAAGAGTTTCTGTATCCGTTTTGTCTGTTTTCTTCCATTTCCCTGAAGATCGTTTATGCTTCTGCATCTTGCCAGTTCCCTGTTGAAGTACTGGTTGATGGATTTCAGCAATCCTGCCCTTACGGCAATCCCCTGTTCGGAGATGCTGTTGCCAATGGTTGCAAGATTTCTCACACCCATATCAATGCCCATAACTCTCTGTGGTTCCCTTGTGGCACTTTCCGTTACCTCTTTCACATATACTATTTCCACAGTGTAACCCACTCCCTGTGGAACTATCCTAGCCTCCCTCAGTTCCACATCCTTCAGTCTTGTCTCCACCTCCAAATTCATTATTTTTGGGAATTTCAGTATTCCGTCGCGGATGGTGCACTGCTGGTTGGTGAAGATCAGCATGAACTCACCGTCTTTGTTCCTGTATTTCGGTGGCTTGGGTGTTCCTAAAAACTTTTCCGGGTGTTTTTTCCATGCTTTCAGTGATTTGAAGAACGTTATCCATGCCATGCTTACCTTCCTGATTGTCCACTGTGCTGTCTGTGCAGGAAGCTTCTGATAGTTATCATGTTCTTCTATCCCTGATGGTGTTGAAAACTGTTTCGCTAACTCGTTATATCCGCTGAGTTTCTCATGGTTCAGGAACTGGTTCCTGAGGACGTAATTTGCTTGATTGTACAGATTCTTGGAAAGGTGGCACATCTTGGAGACCGTTTCATTCTCCTTTATGTATATCTGTTCAGTTCTAATTACCCTCATATCCCACCTCAATGGAATGATTTCTTCTTTTTGAATACATCTTCATGGAATAGCAGTGCAATAATGAGGCTATCTCCTCAAAGACCTCCTCCGAGTCAAGTTCTGGATCACCTATCTCTGAGACAACAACGATCTCCGTTCCGAATTTGGCAAACAGGTATTTGAATAATTCAAAACCAACCCTGCTTAATCTGTCCTTATGGGTTACTACTACCTTTTCAACCTTATGGTTCATGATCTCATCAAGCATCTCAAAGAATCCCTTTCTCTTTTCAAAGGATATCCCGGAAGCGATATCAGAATATATTGCACTGATCGTATTTCCACTCATGAAACACCACTGCTTCAACTGCTGTATCTGGTTCTGTAGATCATTCTTCTGCTTTGAAGTGGAGACACGTGCATAGATGACAGTTTTCCTCTTCACATCCTTATTGAGAATTTTATAGACATCCTCCTCGTTGTAATTGTACATCTTGTTGGGCATTACTGTGTATCTGATCCTACCATCTTTTGCATAGACGTGGAGTGTTTTACGGGATATCTGCAGAAGGTTCAAGACTTCCTTGGCTTTCATTGATGATAACATATCATCATGCTTTACTATATAGTTATCGCTTTTGCTAACTATATTACACTGAAAGTTTCCAGACAGACCGTACGGAAGACATACTTGGCAGGCTGAACAGTAACTATGAAAGAATAACCAGAGAACGGCCTGATGCTTACCTTCGCGGTTCCTGGTCGGGTTCTCTGGATGCCATGAAAATGGTTGTTCCAGACCGTGTGCCTGTTGCCATGGAGTATATTTTTCCTGTGGGGAATGTGAGGGTTGATTACCTGCTCATTGGAAAGACGGATGTTGTCATTGTTGAAACAAAGGGCTGGCGAACCTACAGGCAGGTGGACAGGCTTGTGGCTGAAACTGATCTGGGACCGCAGCCTGTACCCTGTTATCAGTCTTCAAACTATCTGTACAAGTTCAGGAACTTCCATACAGCCTCACAGAACTTCAACTTCCGGGATGTTGTATTCATGTACCATACAACAGATGGAAACGATTGTACCATATACTATGACCCCAAGGACTTCTCAGCAGTGATGGAGCCCATAATTAAGGAGAAGGGATCAAGGAAAGAGGCAGATCTTATACTGAACGGCAGGTTTTCCATCAACAGTACCCTCATTGATTTCATATCGAAACACAGGCAGGAGATCATGTCGGATCCACTGAAGGCATTCTCAGTGGTTGGATATGGCCTTTCCGGTGATCAGGTGAAGGTGCTGAGTTCAGTCCTGGAATCCCTGAAATCCGGGAGAAAGACTGTTTTC
>JAJZZZ010000056.1 GCA_021797265.1 Thermoplasmata archaeon | reverse complement strand
CCCGTACTGAGCATGTCCATATATCATCCCTCCGGCACGTTCCGTCAGACATGAGGTCATTCCAGAGACTGGTCGGCGGGGCCTTTATGGTCTTCATGGGAATAACCGGCCTCACTTATTTCGAGCTCTATTTCTTCAGGCAGGTTCTCCTTGTAAGTGATCCACAGCTTTATGTTGCCATTGCCGGAATAGTGGTACTTGCCATATCGGCTGTGGCCAGCATAGTCCTGGGACATTTCTCCGACAGAATTGGAAGATGGAGGATCCTTATCCTTGATTCTGCACTTGCTGCCATACCCACTGCCATGATTCCGTACTTCAGGTCATTCTATATCTTCCTCATACTGGGAGCATTCATAGGATCCGCCTATGGAACATTCTATAGCGTATCCTCAGCAATGGCAGGAGATCTTGTCCCAAAGAATGAGGCAGGAAAGTACATGGCCCTGTTCAATCTTGCCCTGGCAGGAGCCTCCACCGTATCACCACTCATATATGGGACACTCCTCTTCCTTTTCAGGAATACTGTCCACACAGGCTACGTGGCCTTATTCTCAACATCAGCTGCATTCTATCTTCTTGGATCACTCATCATTGTTCTGGCCTCCAGGGTATCCGGCAACATTGGGCACAGAAGTGCAGCATGATGGCTGCCTGCTTTATCACGGGAAAACGACAATGTATGCCATCAGGCTTATGATGGCAATCTGGAAAATCATCTGAACGAGAGCCCCGGCGGATATGATTCTCAGGTACCTGTGAAGCCTGCCTTCGCTGCCACCTCCATTAATTGTTCTAATGATTTTAATGGAATAAGGCACAATGGTGGAAAAGCCCGTTCCCACCAGAAGAATTCCAATTATGATAATTGCTCTGAACAGCCATGTCGAAAGGTTGAATATCCCCTCACTGGACGCCAACAGATAACCAGCCAGCGGTACTGCTATGGAAACTGATGGGATGAAGAAGAGCGTCATGGGGAGAATCCTTATGGCAACATTTCTCCTGGTCTCCATTGGCGCGCTGCCCATCACGGTAGAAAACAGCAGCCCGAGAAAAACGTCAACGCCTGTCCATACGGCTCCAAGCAGAACGTGTACATAGTCAAGGACAAGGATGCTTTCCCATAAGTACGCTACGGCGAGTGCAATGAACGGCACGGCGAAGGCAGTTATGCCCGCCGGTGTCGGCCAGATCCTGGTAGCATTGAATTCAGTCAAAGCGGATACCCCGTTGCGAAATGTGCCATGAAAACTATTATGGCTATCTGAAGCGCCAGCTGAACAAGTGATATACGTATATTCATCATCGTGAGCCTGACAATCTTCTGCACATCCTTTCCACCCCGCAGAAGTTCCAGATACACCCTTGCCTCATTTGGAAGGAAAATGACAAGCCCCTGAACCGTGAGTATTATGGCTATGACTGCCACAACTATGAAATATGGCGAAAAGAACGATATGTGAAGAGAGAGCGCAAGATAAATTCCAGCAGTGACAGTAGTGGTGGATATGGCAGGCATGAAGAAGAGCATTACCGGGGTCAGCCTCTTGGATACCTCAGACCGGTCCTGGTTTCCAAGGCCCTTCATTATGTATGCGAAGAAGATGCCCATAACCAGGTCCATCCCTGTCCATGCTGATCCGGACAGCACATGGAAATATTCCAGGAAATAGAAATTACGGCGTGCAATGATTATGGCAAGGAAGGCTGGAGGAATTATGAGCATAGGAAGTCCGCGCCTCATTGAACTGGAGATTGAATAGTTGATTTTCACAGTGTCCGTGGTATTTACGTCGGTCAATATTCATGATTATGGACTGGCAGAAATAAATAAATTTCCCTGCACAGATTCGGTAGAAATCCAATTGCGGCAGTTGATGCTTCTGGCACAATGTCACGATTCCGTGTGAGTATTGCCTGGAATTTTCCCGGCAATGCTCAGTGAATGAGGTACAGCCCTGACCGAGACAGGAAGTGACCCGATATTTTCACCGTCTGCCTCCATTGGTGCATTGCCCTCCATGGAGAATTCGGATAGGTGATACGTATTCACCTTACTGTCTGATACATATGTTCCATTCCTCAGCTTTCCAAGCTTTGAGAGAAGTTCCATTCTCCCCATGCCCCCAACTATGTGAATATCCAGCATTCCGTCAGTCAAGGATGAATCGGGGGAAGCCAGCATTCCCCCGCCAAAATATCTTCCATTGGCCACCACAACTTCCACCGTTTCAAGATTCTGCACAGATTTGCCGTACCGCAGGGTGATTCCATATGTCCTGAGCTTCCAGATCGACCTCATTACCCCTGTATTGAAAGCCCCTCTGCTCCTCCTGTGTGAATTTACATAAAGCATCACCTCCGCCCCGAATCCTGCCTCCATTATGTTGAGAAAGCGCCTCTGCCCGGCGCCATATTCTATCAGGCCCGAATCGATTCTGGTGAAAATGCCTGAGGCAAGCGATTCAAGAATCTGGTGAGCTTCGGGTAGCCCTAGGCTTCGCATGAAGTCAGATCCTGTACCTGATGAAAGAGGAGCAAGAATCACATCCCTTTCAGTTGCTGCCTGAACTACCTCGTTTATGGTTCCGTCACCACCCACGATTATGATTCCATCAAACCCTGCCGCAACCGCATCAGCAGCAAGCTGTGTCGCATGTCCCGGTGAAGACGTGTACGAAATGTCGCTGGTAATCTTCATGACCATATCCTTTATTTCAGGCCACCTGTGAAGGGACGAACCTGATCCTGCCACTGGATTCACTATTGCCTTAACCTTGATTTTCAGCACCCCCTCTTGCCAGGTGTATTTCGGCTTTCTTCTTCATGGAAGCTCCAGCATCGAGACTGTATATGGAAGATCCTTCTCTTCTCCTGACGATATCATCAACTGTAATGGCACACTCATAGTCAAGATCGTACTGCACCGGATCACCAGCGACATGGCGATCATAATCAATAACCGGAAGCCCCCCCAAATCCTTACTGATTCCAAGATTCCTGGCAACCATTTCCGCGACCTTTCTGGAAGCTATGCGGTAATCCGTCAGTTTCCCTCCAAGCACATGGATGATGCCATTATCCTGGAGCACAGAGAACTCCCTTGTTGCCTTTCCCGGATCACTGCTCTCAGAAACAAGGGGCCTTATTCCGCTGAATGTTGTTATGATTGATGCCCTGTCAATTTTGCCAAAGATGGCTGATGTACTTTCAATAAGGTAGGTGACCTCCTCCTGGCTTACTTCTCTATCTTCCGGAGAATCAACAAAGTTATCCGTTGTGCCCACATGAACCACCTCGCCGCGAGGAATGATGAAGAGCTGCCTTCCATCCAGTGGCGATCTGAAGGCGATGGCATTCTTGAATGGAAACATTCCGGCAGGAAGCACAAGATGGATGCCTTTGCTCAGCCTTATCCCGGGCCTGTTGCCTGTTCCAGTTAATTTCATGACCTCCGCAGCCCACGGGCCGGTACAGTTGACCACCATCCTGGCATGCACAATATATTCCTTCCCTGTGAGGCCGTCAGAGATCTTTGCCGTAAATCCCGACTGGTTTCTTTCAACTGCCGTGAGCCTAACATAATTAAGGCAGATTGCTCCATGGTTGTGGGCAGAGCAGATGTTGCTGATGACAAGTCTGGCATCATCTGTCATGGCATCAAGATATGAAAAATACCCTTTCACAAGGGAAGGATATTCTCCCCGGTTCCTGTGAAATACCGGAAATGTGATCCTGTGGCCCAGAAGATTGTAGATCACAAGGCCGAGCCTGATTTCCCACTTACGCCACGAGTCAGGGGTTATGAGTATGTGAAATTCGATGTCCTTTACAATCTGTGTGTTTCGCCTCAGGTAGTCCCGTTCCTTTATGAGATTACTTACCTCATGTATCCGTCCCTGCTGCAGATAGCGGAGCCCGCCATGTATCAGCTTTGACGATGCGGAGCTTGTTCCTGATGCAAAATCACTGGCCTCCACCAGAACAGTGCTGATTCCAATCTGGGCAAGTGTGTTGGCCACTCCCGATCCATTGATTCCTCCTCCTATTACCAGTACGTCAAATGTCCTGTCTCCAAGATCATTGAGGTCCGCTGACCTTGTACTTCCGGAAAATTCAAGGTTCTCCATTCAGACACCGCCGTACATGGGGTCCCTGATCCTGTTCATCAGGTCCAAATGCTGGCTATCCAGATACGGCCTGAACAGGGAACCCATCCCGTGGTGATGGGTGATTGCCCCATGATTCCTGAGGAATGCCTTTATTATGCCATCCCTGACGGCATCAAGGGTTTCCATTTCCTGTTTGAATTCTGTTGAAAGGACGAAGGTGAAGTAGATGCAGGCCCCGGATTTGTAAAGATGCGATATGTGTGCCATTATGACCCCGTTGAAGCCATATTGCTTCTTCGTTTCATCGAACGATTCCTTCACGTCTCGGTAGAGTGCCGGCAGATATTCCCAGTTGGCGGCCGTTTCCAGGGTGTCAGGAATGTATCCAGCCTTCCACAGCAGGTTTGCAAGCCCCGGCCTTAGATACCTGTCCCGCTCCCACATCTTTGCCGGGATACCGCCGGCATAAACTGCTCCTGACATACCAGCTCTCCATGGCTCTTCGTTGTTGACAACAATCAGAATTGCGCCATTGCCTACGCCCCTGATGTCAAGGTAGCCGCGGAAAAGCTTTTGAACAGTGTCCGCAGAATTGGACCGGAGTGCAAACTCCGTCTCAGTTTCGTCTGAAAGGCGGGCAACCGTTGGCAGCTTTTCGCTTTCCTGAAGAGTCCGCAGACCGTCCTCAAATGACCTGAAGAAATAACTGTGGTAATATCTTCTCCGGGGTATCCTGAATGTCTTAAGAGTAACATCTGTAATTATCCCTGTGCTCCCCGCAGATCCAAGAGAAATGTCCAGTGCGGTTGTGCCTGCAGACTGGCTGGGGACATTGATGTCCTCTATTCTCCCTGACGATGTAAGAAGTGAGATTGAGAGGGCAATTTCCCTGATGCCGCCGTACTGGTTGGATTCCTGGCCAACGGCACCGGTGGCAACCCAGCCTCCCACTGTGGAATAGCGGAATGATTCTGGAAAATTTCCGCAGGTGTATCCTGCCTTCCACAATGCTGCCTCCAGATCCGAACCGGTCACCCCTGCTCCTGCGCGGACAAAGTTCTTCCCTATGCTTATGGAAGAAAAGTTCTTCATGTCTATTGAAACAGTTTCATGACCAGCTTCAGGCATCAGGGATCCATTTACAGAACTTCCGCCACCATAGGGTATAACCTTCAGGCCATTCTCCAGAAGCACCCTGACAGAGGATTCAAGTGATCCTGCATCCGGATATAGCACGCCACCAACAATTTGTCCCATGGCACCGTGCTTGGCGGCCAGTATCTCGGGAGAGGATTTGCCCATGGAATGAAACACGCGATCTTCAAGGCCGGTGGATATGCCTGTTTCTGCAACAACATTTTCTGGTATCTGCCCGGAATCTTTCAGGACTGAATCTGATGGTAAAATTAAATTACCGTCCCATTCTGCTCCGGGCTTCCCAATTCTCCTGGTGGCGAAGTTGAATTCCTTGGTAAAATCTTTGCTTATGTCGCGCCCATAGAGAACAGATAGGGACATTATAACTATCAGCCTTAGGAAACATATTAATTTTTGATCGACTGGACGGGTTCATTTCTGAATTGCCTAACACCCAGCTTTTTCTGCCTGAACTCCTGTTTAGATACACATCACATTTCGGGCAGGTTCACTTGATAATTTTTCAATCATCAAAATAGTGTGGTCTGTTTTCCGGTTATTGTACCGGACACCATGTTCTCCCATCCAACCGGCTTGATGCCTGAGAATTCCCCAAACATTCTTGCAGTGGCTGGACCAAATCCTGCATAATGATTGTTGGCAAAGATGAAGGCCCTGTCCACATCATCACTGTGTTCCAGAAGGTTGACAGACCATCTTCTCATGTCCTTAGATCTATCTGAAATCAGTTTTCCAAACGATGCCTCGTCTATACTCCTGTCTCCCACAAGCCTTAGGTATATGTGCCGGGCAGTGCAGGAGTTGAAGTCAGGAGTATGGGGGTTGTCAGACCATGCCACAGAGATATTCCTCTTTCTCATTTCTTCCAGTATGACTGAATTATACCAGTCACTGTTCCTGAACTCCACAGAATAGGTAAAAATTTCAGGAAGATTCTTGATGAACTTCAGGAAACCGTCCCCGGAATTCCTGTATGATACAGTTGGCGGGAGCTGGAAAAGCAAGCATCCAAGCTTCTTTCCCAGCAGTGATATTACGGAAACGAATTCATTGAATATTCCGTCAACACCGGAAAAGGAGCTCTCGTGCGTGATTGCTCTGGGAATCTTAGCTGTGAAAAGGAAGTTTTCGGGTGTAACGCTGGCCCACTTTTTCACAGTTTCAGGAGAGGGTACGGCGTAAAATGTGGAATCAATCTCGACCGTAGGAAATATCCTAGAATACAGGGCAAGCATTCTGTCACTTGTCGTCCCTCGTGGATAGAAAGGTCCGATCCACCTGTTGTAGTTCCAACCGGATGTTCCATTCAGGATTTCCATGAACAGCTTACCGGTTACAGATTTCAAATGCATTAAAAATATATTGGAATTGCATTCCTTACTGGAATTTTGTCGTTGATCATCCTCACCCCAATGATCCCATCACAAATTAACAACTTCAGGATGATTGTGCTGTCCGAAAACCGCCGAAGTTCTTCTAAGATTTACCTTGTACAATAAGGTTCAAGAGAGAATATCATGAGTCCACACTGGAAAGCCATTCTGACGCGGAAATGAAAACTCGTGGGATAATGAATAGATCATGCACATCATACGGAAACACTGCTCTGACAATGATCCCAACAAATAGAAGGTCACCAGCTATTGCTACATATGCCCTGTATGGCAAACTTTATGGAGAATGCAATGATCTTTTCAGCATGGATGCCACTGAAGCTTATTCCTTAAAATTAGCAACTGATCTCAGTGTTTCGGGAGATACCCTTTACTTTGTGCAGAAATACATAAAGAATGGGGAATACAAATCCTGCATTTACCGGATTACCGGCAAGTCTGACCCAGAGCAGATCACATTTGGGGAATCGGAACGGTCCCCGAGGATTGCGGACGGCACCCTATATTATATCAGGTACGAGAAGGAGAAAGAGACATTAATGTCCATGGGGTCAGGCAAGGAGCCAAGGGAAGTTGCATCTTTTGCCAAAATCGTTGATTACTCCATCACAGCTAAAAACTTACTCATAGTGGCCGCGGAAAAGGCTGACGGAGAACTGCCATTCTACGCCGACAGGCTGAAGTACAGATTCAACGGTCGTGGTCTGCTCCGCAGTTATTACGACCTTTACAGGATTGAGGACAAGCCCGTGAAGATCCACGGGGGGAAGTTTGATGTGCTTGGCGTAAGGGAGAATGGCGGGCGCATTGTCATAGAAACATCAGAATTCGCTGACGACTATTCCATGAGCGACCTTGTTGAGATCGATTCACAAGGAAAAAAAATAAAGAGAATTACAATGGAATCTGCTGAAATCAACGACTTTGACATATCAGAAACTGGAAGAATAGCATTTTCCGGACACTATGACCTGAAGCCATGGGAGATCAGCAGCATCATATTCCCGGAGGAGGAAAAGAAAGTTGTTGTGGGCAAGCATTCGGCAAATACTGTCATTTCGGATTCATTCGCCGGTGCAAAGTATTCGATCAAATTCCATGGCAATGATCTCTACGCCATGGGGCAGGAGAAGTCCTCTTCATTCATATATCGCATTGGAAACAGTGTGACCAGGTTAACCGAGGACAAGAGGGATATAATGGATTATGATGTTTCTGACCCGCTGGCATATGCGTATTCAACTCAGGATCATCCATCCATCATTCACTTCCACAGAGAATATGACCTGAACCCTGCAGTTACCGGCAAGGTAGCTGATGCAATAGAGATGGATGGCGGAGAAGGTTTCATAATGTTTCGTTCGAGGGATTCGCCATCAATTGTTTTCATCCACGGGGGACCCCATGATGCCTATGGACATTCATACTTCATCGAATTCCAGTATATGTTCCAGAACGGATACAACATAATCTTCACAAATCCACCTGGAAGCACAGGATATGGACAAGAATATGCCCAGGCCTGCGTGGGAAACTGGGGCGGTTCCGCCTACAACTACGTGAAGAAATTTATTGGCGTTGTCAGGGAGAAGTACGGAATCAATGAAAATATAAGCCTCACGGGTGGATCATACGGCGGTTTCATGACAAACTGGATAGTCACGCAGACAGACATGTTCAGGGCCGCCATTTCAGAGAGATCCATATCCAATCTACTGAGCATGGTGGGCACCAGCGATATAGGTTTCTGGTTCAACCCGCTGGAGCTGAATATTGACAGGCCATATTCTTTTGATGGAATGAGGAAACTTATGGAACTCTCCCCAATCAGCTATGCTGAGAAGGTGAAAACCCCAACTATGCTCATAACAGGTGAGGAGGATTACCGCTGTCCCATTGAGCAAGCAGAGCAGTTCTTTGTGGCCCTGAAGCTCAACAATGTTGAGACTGAACTGGTGAGATACCAGGGCGATAATCACGAACATGCCAGAAGTGGGGTTCCGAAGAACATGGTTGACAGGCTGGAAATCAAACTGAAGTGGTTCGACAGGTATCTGAAGAACTGACGAATCAAATGATTCTAGCTTAGCACCATTCTGAACCCAATTAATTTTTAAATGCCGTTCCATTTTTTCCGCAATTACTTCTCATGGAAAAGAAAATGGGTCTGGTTTCTCGATTCCTGGCTACTGAATGCCCAGGTTTAACCGGAAAAATATATGGTAAATATAGCCCTGTTGAATTCATACCACATGGTACTCGTATGTTCTGCTACCTGCGATACCGGTGTGAACAACGAACAGTGAACCGCCCATGTCTCCAGGTTCACCTGTAAATGCTGATGTCACATACAGGTCAGTCAGATCATCACCTGCAAATGTGCAGGAAGTGATGTTGATGGCCGGGAAGTGTATCTCATCAACCTTTCTTCCGCTATCTGGTTCGAATACAGAGATCCGGCCACCACCCCAGTGTGCCACCCACAGTCTGCCATCAGCA
>JAJZZZ010000055.1 GCA_021797265.1 Thermoplasmata archaeon | reverse complement strand
GCCTCACTGTGACCAACAGCTATGTTGCTGAATATTCCAGCATAAAGACCGACACATTCTTCTCCAATGCCACTGAATACGATCCGAGCTTTGATATATTGCAGAAAACCCCCACTGGATATCTTCTCTCCACAGTGGAGACATTCTTTCTCAATGAGACAATTACAGAGTATTCCAGCGCCACGTATTATCTCTTAAGTCCTTCAAGCCATGAGAGCTCTGGTTCGATCTCTATCATCAACACAAGACAGGAATACTACCAGATAAATGGGACTGCTACTATTGATTACTACCTGAATGATAATTTTTCGCTGGTGTCCGTGGGGATTGGTTTCAATATCACCCAGATCAGGAATATCACCGATTATCAGAATGTTGCATATAGCATAAACGGAACCTATGGTGGATACAGCTTGTTCAGCGTTAACAACACCATGGTAACTGGCTCGGGATTCTTCGTGGGCACTGTTGTCAATAATGTCATAACAGCACTAAGCTACAATCATGCCATGACAACAAAAACAATTCACAGCCTTTCTGAACTGGACGGGCAGGTCACGCATTATTACAACTTATACGAAGTTGCAGTGAATAATTCCCTGGTACTGAGGAATGGACAGTTGATTGTCTACGAAGTCAGCCAGGGGAGCTGAAAACTTTTCTATCATTTCCAATTTTTCAATATTTTATGAGTATTTCAATGATCCAGCCAGCTTAGGGCATCAGGCTCATACTGCTGTTTCCATCTTCTGTTATCCCTAATACCATGTGGATTACCAATCCGAACCTTTCCGGAAATATTGTTATAAATCCAATCATATCTTTTTATCTGATTGCCATGAAAATAACTGATTTGCAGATAGTTGCACGAAATCACGTAAAACAGCCACTCTATCCATATGTGAAACCAACTGATTATTATCTTCATATCATAGGGGAAAACTCCCCAACACAGGCTGCCATGATCGATAATGTTGCAATACTGAAAATGTCACTGGATGACGGCTCCTCTTCCTACTTCAACACATCCTCGGTTGTGGCGGATTACGCAACACTTCTTTTCAGCAAGATCAGGGGCTGGGAACTATCGCAGATCAACATGGCATGGGATTTCCTCTACAGATATTCTCTCCCCCTGGGCCGGGCAGGCGTCTCAATGCACGCCATAAGCGTCATCAATCTCATGATGTATGACCTGTATTCCAGGCACCTTGGTGTACCTGTATATGAGCTGCTCGGAGGAAAAACAAGGGATAGGATAAGATCATATGCAAGCCATCTCCACCCACTGCCATTGAAGGAACTGCAGAAGGAAGCGCAGGAGTACGTTGACGAGGGCTACAGAACAATGAAGATGCGGTTTATCGCAGGCCCTGCCGATGCAAATGCCATGGAGAAGAATGTGGAGCTTGTGAAAGCGGTCAGGGACCAGGTTGGGTACAACATTGAACTTGCTGCAGATGCCTGGATGTCATGGACATATAATTTTGCCCTGAGGATGCTTCAGAAACTTGAACGTTATGAACTCGCATGGGTTGAGGAGCCTTTGCACCCGGATGATTTTGAAGGCTTCCGCACTCTGACCAGCAAGGTCGGAACACCAATATCCGCAGGTGAGCACCATTATTTCATACATGACATGAAGAAGCTCCTGGACGCAGGCATAAGGATTCTGCAGCCCGATACCATGTGGACAGGCGGGCTCACCAGCATGAAGAAAATTGCAGGACTTGCTGAGGCCTATGGTGCACAGGTCATACCACACGCAGGAAATGTATATAACCTGCATTTCATCATATCAGAACCACAGGCCGTTACCCCCATGTCAGAGTACCTGACCAAATACAGGGAATGGATGGAGCAGCACATGACAGGGATACCACACCCGAAGAATGGATATATCACACTGCCTGAAAAGCCCGGATTTGGAGTTGAATATGACGGCGGAAAATGACACGTTCAGTATCAACGTGATCAAGACTGGCGAATCCGAAGTGCCAGCGCCGGAGGTATACTGGATGGAGGGGTGGAATCAGTGGGAAAAGCTCTCCTTCCATGCGCTTCTGTTGCGGAACAGCAAAATGACTTTCCTTATCAACACCGGTCTCCCACTGGATATCAGTGAGAGAAATAGGGCTATGATAAATTTTGGAGGGGAACGCTGCATATTCAAGCCAAATGACATCATTACGGAATTGAAACGCCTTGGCGTTGAGCCTTCCGATGTGAATGGCATATCCTTCACGCCGCTGCAGGACTATACAACAGGAGGAATTCCTCTGTTCAGCAATGCCAAAATATACATTGACAGGCGTGGGTGGACAGAGGATATTGTCGCACCACATGGGAAAAAGCATCAGCCCAGGAATCTTTTCATACCTGAGCGCAACCTGCAATATCTGCTGTTTGATGCCTGGAACCGTGTGGTACTGTTTGACAGTATGATCTCATACAGCATAGCTCCTGGCCTCAGAGTTACATGGGTGGGGTGCCACCATCGCTCCTCCCTGGCTTTCCAGATTTCAACCAGATCAGGCAACGTGATTTTTTCAGATTGTTCTTTCAAGAAGAGGAATCTTGAATCCGGCATACCAATAGGAATCGCGGAGAATACACTGGAATGCCTTGAGGCCTATGAAAGATTCAGGAGTGCCGGGATTTTCCTTTCGGCCTATGATCCGGAAATTGATAGCCTGGAGTTCTGATTGGACTCCAGCAACTTGCCCACAAGATTCAGGAGATTTTCAATGTACGGCTTCCGCGGATATTCGTATGGGCCCCTGCATATATCGCTTCCAATTATTCCGCGGAATTTGAGTATAGCCTTCTCTGAGAAGATAAAATACTTCAGGTGTCCAGCCTCCAGGGAGAGTATCTCGTTCAAAAAGCCGTGATGTGATCCATGGAAATCCCCTACTCTTATTCTTAAGTATGCCTCGGAAAGGAAATCCGAGAGAGAGGTCCCTGGAATTGTGCCTGAAGATCCGCAGCCAATTTCATCCTTGATGTTCAATCCCAGCATGCCGCCAAGAATGCTGAAATCAGGCCCAATCTCTTTCCTTATCTCCCTTATCCTCCGCAATATCCTTTTCCTATTCCTCCCCTCCACCTTTATTCCTGCGAGGTTTGAATGCTCATCCAACAGTTCCCTGAGCATATTCACGGGGATTCCATAGTTGAAGTCCTGTATGACAAGCGGAAGATCAGTGCAGCCCAGGAGTCTGTCGAAGTGCCTAAGGATTGCCCCGGTGCCATAATTCCCTGTAGGGTTATAGAATGGGGGCATGGCCACAACGGCGTCCACTCCCATGTCTTGTGCAAGCTTAGCCTGCCTGCATGCCGTTGCAGTTCCAGGCGCAGAAATTCCTGCCAGGCATAAATTGCCGCTCCTGTTAGACTCCAATCCTACTTCCATTACTGCCCGAAGTTCATCAGATGCAAGCTTGTAGAATTCGCCACCTATGAGGTTGAGGGAAATGCCGCTGCACCTTGTATTGTTTACGAAATTGATTACATGTTTTATTTCGTCAGTACATAATTCCTCTTCCCGGCCAAAGACTGCAGGTATTGCAGGAAACACTCCCTCTATTTTTCTCATTTCAGTGAATAAATCATTCCCCAAAATAACATTTTCCATATTACCATGGATGTGTATAAAGCCTGGGCCATTCTATTTTGCTTGTATCTAACCGAATTTGTCAAGTAGAGCCGAAACAGTGCCAGTGCCCATGGCACCCTAATAGGCAACTTATCTGTACCTGTTCGGAAATACCTAAATATATTCTGAAATCGTTAATTTTTAATTAAGTGGTAGGTATAAATGACGGAAATTGAAAGTCTGGATAATGCTAATCTGACTGGGAAGCATTTCAGCTGGACCCTGATTGCGTCGCTGGGTGATTTCCTTGATGCGGGAATGTTTGCCGGTACCGGCATAACGCTGGGTGCCATAACTGCATTGCTGCATTACAACACACTTGAGACTGGGCTGCCTGCTCTCATCACCCTTCTTGGTACAGCTTTTGGAGCCCTTGGATTTGGAAGATTGGGAGACAAGTACGGAAGGAAGTACATCTATCAGATAGATATGATAATCTATGCTGTTGGCGCACTTCTTCTCGCTTTCACTGGAGTAATTCCGGGCCGCGGATTCAATATTGTATGGTCCATGATCTTTTATGCCCTCATTGGAATAGCTGTGGGGGCTGATGTTCCCACCTCTTGGAGCCTGATAACTGAATTTGCACCTAAGAAAAGCAGGGCCAAGCTCTTCTCAATAACAAATGTTATGTGGTATGTTGCTGTCCTTGTTGAGCTGGCTTTTGCCATCGCGCTTGTGAATACAGGCATGGTTCTGTTCAGGACAATATGGATACTTCTTGGGCTTGTTGCCATCCTCTCATGGTTCCTGCGGAGAAGGCTTGCCGAGTCGCCAAGGTTCCAGGTTATGGAAGGGAAGAACGCCGATGTCAAGAAGACGATGGAATCACTTGGCATTAAGGGAAGTGCAGTGACAGCCAAGAGCGAATCTTACACGAAAAGGCAGTACAAGGAGCTATTCACAAAATATGGAGGCGTCATGCTTTTCGCCTGGTTCTTGTACCTTATGTGGGGAATACCGGCTTCAACTTACGGGGAGTTCTTTCCGTACATATTCAATTCACTGCATCTTGTCTCCGCCAGGGCGACCTTCGGGTTTGAGGCCATATACTTTGGAAGCGCCATAGTTCCAGGGCTTCTCATCTTCTACCTCCTGGCTGACAAGGTTAAAGTCGGCAGGGTTCCTCTTTACCTGACAAGCGCTGCCATGTCCATGGTGTCATTCTACCTGCTTGTCTATCCACCCTTCTTAAAAAACGTAGGCGTACTGCTACTATCTTTCCTGCTCTTTGGGATAGGTCAGGGTCTTGGCGTTTGGCCAATCACCCGTCTCTTTTCCATTGAGCATTTCCCCACGAGTCTTCGGAACTCAGGACAGGGCTTCATCTGGTTCACAATGAGGTTTGAGGCAGCCATATTTGGTCTCTTCACACCGGCCATAGTCGGAGCTAGCGGCCAGCATGTTGAGTACATAGGATGGATAGCCGGAACATTCTTCCTTCTGGCACTGATTGTTGTTGCTGTGGTCTCAAAGGTATCGCCTTCGCTGGTGAAGACTGAGAGCAGATCGCTTGAGGATACCTCACAGGAGAGTGAAGTTGTAAGCAGCTGAACCATCCATTCTTTATTTATGCAGGGATTGCTTGATATGGGTTACAATTTCTCTGGAAAGAAAGCTCTGGTAACAGGCGGATCAAGGGGCATAGGCAGGGCCATAGCACTGGGCCTGGCCCGCAATGGTGCCGATGTTTGCATAACGTACGCCTCGCATGATGAGGATGCTGAGTCATTGGTAAGGGAGGTGGAAAAGCTCGGCCGCAAAGGATACAAATACAGGATAGACCAGAGCAATGTTAGCGAGGTCCCAAGGCTTATTGATTTTATCCAGTCCAGGATGGGGGCCATTGATATCCTTGTGAACAACGCCGGAATATGCCCATTCAGGGACTTCTTTGAAATTGACACAAGTCTCTTTGAGAAAGTCATGTCCGTCAACGTGGAAAGCCACTTTTTCATAACCCAGGGAATAGCCAGGATGATGATCCAGTCAGGCATCAAGGGGCGCATACTTTTCATAAGCTCAATAAGTGCAATAGTTGGCGGAGAATACCAGACACATTATACCATAACAAAATCTGGCCTTAACGGGCTTGTGCACTCGCTGGCAATAGTCCTGGGAAAACATGGTATCCTTGTTAACAGCCTCGAACCTGGAACAATACTTACCGACATAAATGCTGAGGATCTTTCCGACACAGACAAGAGGCAATACATGGAGAGAAGGACAGCAGTCAAGAGGCTTGGCATGCCTGAAGACATGGTTGGGCCAGCCCTTTTCCTCCTATCCGATGAAAATACTTATGTTACGGGAACAGAGCTGCTTGCTGACGGCGGTATGCTCATAAATCTCCAGTAACTCAAAGTCCCATCATTTTCCATCTGAAGACACAACCCACAATCTGCCCAATAAATCATTCTTTGTTAATTGCAGCCTCGCATCTTCAACACAGTGCAAACCAATTAGCCAAAACGAACTATGCGGTTAATATGTGCCTTGAATGAGCCAGCACTATTAGCCAATCATACTGAAATGCTGTTGGTGTGCTAGTCCAGGTGAAAGACTTCCATGAGTCCTATGCCTGTCCTCTCACCAGCCGGTGTCATTATGATGTCATCCATGTAGAGCTGCCATCTCTTGTTTATGCTGCTCCTGTTGATTGCATCCAGCGTCTTTGCCAGATTTTCGCATTCCCAGTACCCGAAGATATCCACTCCATCCCTGTATATAGAGTAGTTGCGAACACCAGATGCCCTGAGCATTGCCTTCATGTCATCCCAGACTGATGCATGCCTCTTGTCGTACTCCTCTTCAGTTCCAGGCCTGATTTTCAGATGAAAAGAGTAGCGCATGTCTAAGCTGATCCCAAGTGTAATAAAAGACTGATTCAGTACCCTTACGGTCACATCCGGCTCTCTTCCCATAACTTTCGCTGGGCTGAAAAGAAACATCACTTCGAGAAAAGTCCCTGGAGGAACATATGCTCGGCTTCCCACTTGGATATGACCTTGCTCTCGGCCTTCCTGAGTGCCTCGGCAAGTGCAGATTTTGAAAGGCCCACCTTTGTAGCAACGTCCTCGAGATGCACTCGTCTTGGAACACTGTAATAGCCAGCCGAGTGCGCCCAGTGGAGTGCATGCCGTTCCTGTGGCGTTAGATCAAGGTTCGTGTCCATGAAGTCCTTGATGTCAACGTCCCTTGCCTTGAAATAGAAAAGTTCCCCAAGATTCTCAAGTTCATTGCGTATGCCATGAAGATCATTCTCGGGAACAAGAGCAATTATCTCCTCCCCGGTTCCGTCTATGAAATCACTCTGGAATAGCGAGGAATGCTCGTAAAGGACTGTTGAAACCATGTCTTCGTATTTTTCCCTGAATATTATCCTGAAAAGTTTACGCCTTGGATCCACAGCATCGAGCTGCATAACCTCCCTGATGGACCCGGAGTGCTTGAAGCCATTATAGAATAGCCTGAAACCTTTCATGAAATCCGACTGGACCTCAATTGCGCCAAAGACATAATTCCTGTCCTTGAAGGGCTTGATTATGATTGAGTGAGCAATGCTCCTTGTCTCGGCCAGGGAGTTGGACCAGCACCCCTCATGCCTCATCTTGAACTGTATGAGGATATACTGGTTTTTCCAGTCTCCATAGAGGGTCTTCACATTATGTCATAATGCAATTACATTAAAACTTTTGTGATTTGAAATATTTTCCAATGTCGCACAGGTACAGGATCACCCTTATTTATCCTGCGGAAGCTCTCATATGGATAAGATGAGGGCACTGGAATGGACAAATATCAGGGAAATGAAAATAAGAGATATGCCTGTTCCTGAACCGCTTCCTGGCTGGGTTCTCATTAGGGTATCACACACAGGGATATGCGGATCTGAACTTTCTGCCTATGTGGGGCAGAATGAGCTGAGAAAACCGCCAAGCGTAATGGGGCACGAATTTTCAGGCACAGTGGTAAGGGCTGCTTCTCCTGGCGATGCGAATCTTGTTGGAAAAAACGTTACTGTCAATCCCCTAGTGACATGCGGCAAGTGCAGATTCTGCAGGAGAGGTGACAGACAACTGTGCCCTGAAAGGAAGATCATCGGTGTCAACTATCCTGGATCATTTGCAGAATACGTTGTCGCCCCGGCTTCCTCCTGCTTCCCTACCGGCGATCTCCTTCTTGGATCGCTGACAGAACCTCTTGCAACCGCATTCCATGCAGTGAGGAAATCTGATGTGGAGGCTGGCGACAGGGCCCTGGTAATAGGAGCCGGCACCATTGGGCTATTGGCGATAGCAGTTCTCCGGCTGAATGGTGTAACATCAGTGTCTGTATCCGAGACTAATCCCAACCGAGTGAAATGGGCAATGGACTGGGGAGCGGATTCGAACATCGGCACTGGCGGAGGAGCCACTGCAGAGCGGCAGGAAAAATTTGACATAGTTATAGATGCAGTGGGGCTCCAGTCCACCCGAAAGTTTGCCGTTGATTCAGCCGTTTCAGGGGGAAGAGTAATGTTTGTTGGCCTGCATGAGCCCGAGGCATCGGTTCCCGGAAACCTGATTGTCAGGAATGAGATAGGTATCTCAGGATCGTTCTGTTACACTGATGATGATTACCGCAGAGCCGCTGAACTCATAAATTCAGGCTTCCTGGGTAATAGGGGGCAGTGGGTTGACGTCCGTGACCTCGCGAAAGGGGACGAATCATTCATGGAGCAGCTGAGGCCTGACGCGCCTTTCTCAAAGATCATTCTATCTTCCCAGGGGTGATCGGATGAAAATAGGAAATATATTGCACGAGGGAAAAGTAATAGCTGCTGTCCTGACCAAGGATGGAGTAACACCCATCAGCTGGATAGGCGGCATTCCTGAAAGGGCCAAAAAAATGTCAACAGATGACATCCTAATGAATCCTGATATCTTTCGCATTCTCCAGGATGCAGGCGATAGCGACACTGCTGATTTTAACGCCTTGGCTGAACCTATGTATGCACCGGTTGTACTTATGCCACAGAAGATACTTTGCATAGGCCTTAATTACAGGAGCCATGTGGAAGAGACCAATGACAGGATACCTGACACTCCGGTAATATTCAGCAAGTACACCAATTCTCTTGCGGCATCCGGACAGGCAATCCCCATACCAAAGGAGACTGCCCAGCTTGATTATGAAGGGGAGCTTGGCATTGTCATAGGAAAAAAGGGGAAGGACATAGCACAGAAGAATGCAGCCGACCACATATTCGGATATTTTGTTGGCAATGATCTATCCGCAAGGGACCTTCAGTTCAGGACCTCTCAGTGGCTACTTGGTAAAAGCTGTGATTACTTCTATCCGTGCGGGCCGTTCATAACAACTGCTGACGAAATCACGGATCCACAGAAACTTGACATACGCACACATGTTAATGGTGAGGTTCGGCAGAACAGCAACACTTCCTACATGATATTCTCGTGTTCCTTCCTTGTCTCGTACATATCAAAATTCATGACATTGTATCCCGGAG
>JAJZZZ010000054.1 GCA_021797265.1 Thermoplasmata archaeon | reverse complement strand
TAATCTTTATGAATCAAAGATACATAAATCTACTCCCATTGTCTGTAATTGGGCAAATATATAACGTGCCTCTAAAAGACAAAAGAGGAAAGTGACTACTTTGTCATACAATGTAAACTTACTGGTTTTATTAATTCTGGTTTTCCTGATTGGAGGAGGGTGAAACTTTTCAACAACTACACATATTGGCCCATTTCAGGCAAAGTTGTTAGTGGCGGATTGCAAAAATCTCCAGCTGCAAGGCACATGGAGGGGTTGCAGAAAGGGGTAAGGCTTCATGTAGTCCCGCTCAGCATCACCCATGGTGACGAAATAACAGCCATAGGAATAAACTGCACTTTCAGTGGTGAATCATTTGTAGAACTGAATGAACCTTTTCAGGGAAATCTGGAAGACTTTGACGGTGAAACTGTCAGAATGAGGACAGACCAGTACTATAATCTGAAATTCTCAGTTGCTGATGTAAAGAGCATCATGGAACTTCCCTCTGCCTCAGAAAATCCTCTTTAAATATTTAATTTAGTATATTGTCTAATGGGATCAAATAACGACTCTGTCAAGGTCCCGTTGATGGGATATGACTTCCCGCCATCTGCCACCCATCTTTTAACTGGTTCACAGCTTCAAATGGATCTCGGGAAGGCGCATGAGATTGGATGACGAACTTGATTGCTCTCAATAATGTGCCAGAATGCTATGTCATATGAAAGTTATGATTTCTATAGCCATTTGTGCACAACTTATAGGTACGGTAACTGAGTGGAAGGAGACAGATGGAATCATGAAGCGTTGAAACCGATGGCCGTCGCACATCATCTAATATTTAACGATGTCCAAAAAACAAAAAATTGTTAAATACCCATGAATGTCCAAGCACCAATGGACGAATACAAGTTAGTGAGCAAAATCTCTAAGATCAGGAAAGGCAGCAAAGTGGCAATTATCATAACCCATGGTGGCTCAAGCAGGGCTGTAGGCTATAATTGTTCTTCTCCAGACGGTTATTCAGTTGAAGTCAGGGGCGCATTTGAGGCAACATTGGAAGAGTTTGATGGAGACATTATGAAGCTTACAACCTCAACTTATCCTTGCCTCAAAATCTCGGTACAGGACATTGCTGATGTTCTTGATATTTCCAAATTGGAAGAAGTGGATGGTGATTTTGGTGAATAAAATAGAAAAGGTCAGCGGTGCACTTCATTCCTCAGAGTGGAAAGATTAAGGGATTTCTGGATGCCGTTTTCACCAATTTGTCCATATATCTTTGCTCCAAAGTGACACTTTACCGAGTGCCCCACTGACACATCAACGTATGGCGGGCTCTCCTCGAAACAGACCTTCTGTGCAAAAGGGCATCTAGGGGCGAATTTGCACTTTGGAAGGTTTACGTCTTCTGTCTGTTCAAAAATCTTCTCGCCCAGTGTATCTGAAAGCCTGCCTTCAATGCCTATGCTTGAGATGACAAGTGCAATGGTGTATGGATGAGACCCGTACCGGATAATCTCAGAAGTTGAGCCAGACTCTACTATTTCCCCCTTGTAAAGAACGTAAATCCTGTCACTGATATACTTTGCAGAAGCAATATCGTGCGTAATGTAGAACAGAGTAACGCCATTATGCTTTCTAAGGTTCTTCAGCAGGTTCAATACTCCTGCCCTCAGAGACACGTCAAGCATTGAAATGGGCTCATCTGCAACCAGGATCTTTGGATTGAGAACCAGGCTCCTTGCTATTGACACCCTCTGCCTCTGGCCACCGCTAAGCTGATGGGGAAATTTGGAAATATAATCCTCAATGGGGGTAAGTTCAGCTTCCTCCATTGCCCTTTTGATCTTGCTCTCAGTTTCATTCCTGTCCTTTGACAGCTTGTTGACCGCCAGTGGCTCAAGCAGGATGTTTCTCACTGAGAACCGCGGATTGATGCTCTGGAACGGGTCCTGAAAAATGGTCTGTACCATCTTCCTGAGCTCAGAGATCTGTTTCTTGTTGCCGAAATCAACTTCCCTGCCTGCGATTTCCAGTAAACCACCAGTGGGAGACTCAATAAGGCCGAGCATTCGGCTGAGAGTTGTCTTCCCGCTTCCGGTTTCTCCAACCAGGGCAACGGATTCGCCCTGATTGACGATTAAATTGACTCTGTCCACAGCAACTACTACTTCCTCCTTTTTCCTGCCAACTTCCCTGATTCCGGTCTTCTTCTGGAAAATCTTTGTGATTTCCTTTGTCACAACCAGAGGCTTGTTCCTGACTATCATCAGTTCTTCAGAAATTGGATCTGAAGAGACTTGCTTTACTGGCTTGCCTGTCCTGAATGGAAGGACAGTGCAGGCTACCTGGTGAGTCCCGGATATTGACCTCATTTCAATAGAAGTTTCGTCAAGGCAGATATCGTCGTGGAAATCGCATCTTTCATAGAACGGGCATCCATCTATCTTTTTGGTGAGAATGGGTGGAGCCCCCCTGATTGGAAGAACCTCAGATACGTCTTCGCTCAGTTTGGGAATAGATTCAATGAGCATGTATGTGTAAGGGTGCTGGGCTATGTCGAAAGTGTTGCTTGGAATCTTTTCAATTACGCGCCCTGCGTACATTACCATAAGTTTGTCAGAAAGGTGCGAGACCATGGAAACATCGTGGGAAATACTGAGTATAGAAAGCCTGTAGGAATCCTTGAGCTTCTTCAGTTCCTCAATGATGCGGTATTGAGTGATTACATCCAGTGAAGTGGTGGGTTCGTCTGCAATGACAAGTGATGGCCTAAGTGCGATTGCCATGGCGATGATGACTCTTTGTTTCATTCCTCCGCTCAACTGGTGGGGGAAGGCCTCCAGAACCCAGTTATCAAGGCCAACCGCATTCAATAATTCCAGGGTTTTCTCCTTTGCCTCAACCTTAGTTTTTGACTCCTTGTAAATAAAGATGTCAGAAATCTGCTGGCCAACAGTGAAAAGCGGATTCAGAGAATCTAATGCACCCTGGAATACTATGGATATGCCTTTCCATCTCACAACCTTGAGTTCTTCCTCTATCTTCTTCTCCTTGCTGTTGTACCTGAGTGAATAAGAAGCCCCGCGGTCTTTGTCCACAATGGTCTGCCCCTTGAATATTACCCTGCCTGATGTAACAACGCTATTTTGCGGCAAAATGTGGGATATGGCCATTGCAAGTGTTGATTTCCCGCAACCGCTTTCACCTACTATTCCGATAGATTCATTCTCCCTGACTCCGAACGTGATATTGGAAAGGGCATAGACTCTTTTTCCCGATATTGTGTATTCAACTGACAGATCTTCCACGTAAAGTACATAATCCTCGAAATTTGGATCTAATTCCATGCCTTTACCTCCTCAATGTGACGTCTGTTGCTTCCCTTACTGCATCTCCCATCATGTTGAAGCCTATAACAAGGAGCACGATGAAGAGACCCGGAAACACTGTCATCCACCACTGCCCGGAAACAATGTACTGGAAACCGTCGGTAATTATAGCACCCAGTTCAGGGGTGGGGGGCCTGATTCCAACACCAAGGAAACTCAGGGAAGCTGCCACTATTACAGCTGCCCCAAGGTTAAGCGCATATAGCACGATAGTAGGGGTCACAGAAACTGGAAGTATGTGCCTCAGCATTATATGGCCCTTTTTTGCCCCTATGGAAATTGCAGCAGTAACGTAAAGTTCGTTTTTAGTGGAAAGAACTGTACTCCGTGCCACCCTTGCAAATGTCGGGATAGTCACAACGGTAATTGCAATTATCAAAGTCCAGAAACTTGGCCCAATAGCTACTGAAAGCGCTATTGCAAAAAGAATGCTTGGGAATGAGAACAGAATATCCATGGATCTCATGACAACATTGTCTGTTATCTTGCCAAGATATCCTGCCAGTATTCCGAGCCCAACGCCTACGACATAACTTATGGAGACGGACAGAAACGCAAGTTCCAGGTCAAGTCTGACCGCGTAAAGAACCCTTGAGAAAATATCCCTTCCAACTATGTCTGTGCCAAAGAGATGTGCTGCAGATGGCGGTAGCAGAGCTTCGTTCAGGTACTGTGTATCGGGGTTGTACGGCGCAAGGTTTGGGCCAACAGTTGCAAGTGCAATGAAAAATAAAATTATTGCAAGTGCAATTATACCTGTTGGGTTCCTGAAGAAAAGTCGGATCGTCTCGTAGATTGGACTTTCCTTCCACGGCCTTCTGTTACTTAAGATGTTAATGTTTTCGCCGATCATTTAAAATCACCTAAAGGCGGACCCTCGGATCCACATATGCATACAGCAGGTCTGCTGCAAAATTCACCAGTGTGAACAGCAGCGCAGAGATTAGAACCACGCCCATAACCGTGGGGTAATCCAACTGCAGTATGGCCTGGTAAGCAAGAAGCCCCATTCCCTGCCATGAGAAAACGGACTCAGTTAGAACAACACCCCCCATGAGGGCCCCAGCCTGGATCGCGCCTACTGTGATGGCGGGAAGCAATGCATTCCTCAGTGCATACTGGTTAACTATGATATTTTTTGGAAGTCCAATAGCAAAAACAGTGCGCATGTAGTCCTTGTTAAGGACGTCCAGCATGCTTGACCTGAGAACACGGGAAATAGTTGCAATCCCGGCCAGAGAAAGGCCTAGCGCTGGCAGAACAATATGCCAGAGGGAATTTATGAAATCGGGAAAATTTAAGCTCAATAAACTGTCCAATATTGTCATTCCGGTATATGTGTTGGGCTGCGCAAGGTAGAGGCTAAGTTGCCCATCTGGCGCAGGTGCCCACCCCAGGTTCACGTAGAACACAATGATCATAATCATTTCAATCCAGAAGACTGGCATCGAAATGGCAAGCAGCGAGAATACCCTAACTCCATGATCCCCTGCCTTGTTTGCCCTGAGTGATGAATATATTCCTGTTACTAGAGCAATTGGGATAGAGATAGCCATTGAGGCTATTGCCAGCTCAAAACTGGCGGGGAAGTGTTCCCCGATAAGGGTGTTGACGGAATTTCCTTCCACGAAGGAATATCCTAAGTTGAAATGTGCAAGAGAATTCAGGTATATCAGGAACTGATCCCACAATGGTTTGTTGAGGCCAAGTTCTCTTTCAATAACCAAATACTCCTGCTGGTTGAACTCTGGCCCCACAAGGATTCTTGCAGGATTTCCTGGAACTACATGAGACAAAATGAATGTGATTACTATAACACCAAAAATGGTGGGAATTAAAGATAAAATTCTAAAAATTAAAAATTTATAAAAACTGTTCATCGTATCACGACAAAGTAGCTTGTGCAACGAAGATATCAAATGTCGGATACACGAGCAGCCCGTGGACGTTTGTCGTCATTGGAATCACGTTCTGCAGATTGAACAGTGGGACTTCTACAGCCTGCTGGGCAAGTATTAGCTGTGCCTGAGTGTAGTTAGCGTCTCTCAGGGTTGCATTGTATTGTTTTCCAGCATTTACAAGGTCATGGGAGACAGTTGAGTTGTTGAAGTAGTTATAGTTTCCATATAAGCCCAAGTTTGCGGAATTGAACAGCGGCCTTAGTCCATCATCAGGTGTCGCGAGCAGGTTTACCCAGCCTTCATAGAACATTGGATATATTCCCTGGCCAACCTGGGCGTTGAATGTCGATGACGCTACAGGGTTTAGGGTTATGTTTATCCCAATCGCGGAAAGTTGCTGCTGGAGTATTGTGGCTATGTCCTGTCCAACTGGATCATTTGCTGTGTAGTAGAATTTGGTATTGAATCCGTTAGCATAAGTCTTGTTTTGAGCAAGATACTGCTTTGCAAGAGTTACATTCTGCTTGTACATGTTGAAATATGGCTTGTAGTCTTCAATTGTGGGTGCCATTCCGCTATATATAGGCGTACCGTATCCAAACGTAGAGTGTGCTGTCAGAACTGATGCGTTCACTGCATATTCCACTGCTTTCCTTACTGAAAGATTGTTAAATGGAGTTACGTTTTCGTCCATTCCTATGTAGTACTCTGATGAAGTTGGTCCTGACTTTACTTTCACATTTGTGTAGTTTTTCAGGTTGCCTATCTGGTCTAGCGGGATATTCAATGCAACGTTGACGGAACCCTTCTGAAGCAGTGTCTGCTGTGTTGAAGCCTGGTTAACCACTGAGTAGATGATCTGGGTTATGTTCGGTGCTGCCCCCCAGTAGTGCGGGTTAACTACCATTGTGATCTGCTGTGAGCCATAGCTCTGAAGTTCGTATGGGCCAGTTCCCATTGCGTGAGTTGCCATATATGTGTTAACTGAGTCCTTTGCTACTCCTCCGTGTGCGTTGACATAACTCGGATCCACTATGCCGGTTACCCAGAGCTGGAAGAGGTTAAGGAACCAGGGATATGGTGCAGACGGCACGAGCATGACAGTGTATGGTCCAAGTACATGTATTCCGCTTGAGTTCAGGAACTGTGCAACGTGGAAAGCAGGACCCTGGTCCATTGTTATAACCCTGTTCAGGGAGAATGCTACTGCGCTTGAGTTCATGGCGTCACCGTTGGAGAATGTGACATTCTGTCTTAGGTAGAATGTTACGGAGCCATTGCTTGCGATTGTCCAGTGTGTCGCAAGGCCCGGAGCTGGAGCGATAGACCCTACTGTATGGCCATTGTACGTTGTCGTGTTGTATCCAACCAGAGTCTGGTAAATCTGGTCATCAAAGAACACGGAGTTCGTGTCAAACGCCACAGCCGGATCGATTGATGCGGGCGTAGCCGAGCTGGCAAAAGTTATGGTATTGTACTTTGGTTGTTGTTTACCGAAGAGATTATAATGATATCCCAACCCTCCAACCACTACAATAACAGCTAATATAGCCACTATGACTACCACTAGTTTATTGTTCATTAGGGCTCATAGACAAAGTGATCTATATGGCACTTTTTTGACATATGACAAACTTTCTTTAATATCATGAGTAATTAAAAATTAAACAAAATTCATTGTCACTCTAAATCCGTTCAATTTATTATTTGCATTTGTAATGCTGAATTTTTTACTTCCCATTGGATTCTTCTAATTCTGAGAAGACTTTCTTTTCCAATTTGCGTATCTTGTATGTTAAGGTAGTGCGTGGCACGTTGATGCTTTTGCTTAACTCACTCAGATTTGATTGCCTTGGCCAGTCATAATATCCTGCCTTGAGTGCTTCTGAAATAATCTCAGAGCCGTTACCACCTGTCTGGCTGTCAATCTTCATCTTCCATATTGAGTTGAAAAGCTTTGTATATGCGTTTATGAACTCATTGGTTGTTAGCCTCTTTATGGTAAAGAGCCTTGTCACGTGATCGGTGAGAAGGGATTTTCCCCGTGAGGTAAGATCATTAACGTCTGTGACGAAGAACCAATTTTCCTGGCCATTCCTGATCACAACAGGATGCATCCGGAAACCAATTTTCCTTACATTTCTGAAGGCAGAGGTCTTCGGAAAGCTGTAAATAAGAGACATCATATTCTCCTTCCTGCCCAAGAGATCCAGGTCTTTGATGTTTGGATAATTTTTCAACTCATCCAGAGCGATCCTGAGGTCTTCCTTGTTCTTTGAAATGAATATGCTGAAAGTCTTCTGGTAACTGTTTGCTTCATCGCTGGTATTCATCACATAGATAATTAGGCCAGGAACATGACTTGTAATGAGGGTATGAGGGCAATCGTCCTGTCCAATAAGGATGTTGTAAACATTTACCAAGGTACAATAACGTACCGCATTGCCTTATATCAACGTTGTTCCAAAATGGATAAAAAAATGTAAAAGTGTGGCAAAATTTACAATTATATTAAACAAATGGTATACATTCAATAGATTTTTCGACATTCTTAATAATAAAAGTGCCGCTAAATAACCCCGATGGAAATCCCATCTCCCCTGGGATCTGAACCTCCAGTTACCACACCAAACCGGTTTCTCTGTACAATCTGTGCGTGGCCGAAATGAGAAGACATATTCTCGACCTCCTGAACTTTGAACGGCAATTTTCTAAATTCAGAAATTGTTCTGTAAAGTTTTGCCTCAGCCTTGAGGTCACCAGGTTTTTCGTATATTGTAAATGGAAAGGCCCATCTTGGTTTGTCCAAGGTAAGCTGTGGATCCATGCCTGCGTCCACAAGGCTGGTAATCATCTGAAAATGTATCTGTGGCTGGATGTCACCCCCCATGGTTCCGGCTGAGAACTGGAATTCCCCGTCTTTTTCAGCCATCGCAGCACAAAGGGTATGGAATGTTCTCTTCCCCGGTTTTAGAGCATTGTGGTGTTGCGGATCAAGGCTGAAATAGGAACCCCTGTTTTGAAGCACAAATCCTGTTCCCTTAGGCATTATGCCTGAACCAAAGCCCATGTAATTGCTCTGTATCACCGAAAGAGAATTTCCGTCACCGTCTGCGAGGTTAAAATACGTGGTATCACCCGGATCAGTGCGATGTCCTGACATAATTGCGTTTGAATCGGGGGCATTCAGCAACTCCTCAGCGTAGGCTACTGTACAAAAACCGTCCGGCAAAGGGTGTTCCGCTGGATCAGTAATGTACAGGTTCCTCTGCGAATATGCAAGCAATCCTGTTTCCAATGCCTTTTGCAGCCACTCTTCAGAACCTTTGTTACCACCATCGTGTACAAGCTGGAACAGATTCAGCCATAGTATGGCTGTAGCCCCCTGGCTATTTGGAGAAGTTTCGTAGATATCATAATCGCGGTATCTTGTACGGAGTGGCGCACCCATTGTGGAGGTGTGCTGTTTAAAGTCTTCAGAGTCCAGGAGTACTCCTGTTCCGTCAAGTCCATCTATTATCCTGTCAGCTAAGTTGCCCCGGTAATAGGTTTCAGGTCCTTCTTCTGCAATCAGAGAGAACGTTTTTGCAAGATCTCTTTGTTTGAATAGGGAACCTACTTCAGGAATTTTTCCTCCGGGGGCAAAATTATCCCCCCAGGCATATGTTCCAAGAGATGGGTGGGTTGCCCTCACGGACTCATGGTAATGGTGAGTCACAGGTACTCCTTCGTTTGCAATTTTAATCGCTGGAGCAAGTAGTTCCTTAAACTCCATTGTTCCAAACTTTTTATTGATGCTATGCCATGCATCCACAATGCCGGGCACAGTTATGGCCGCGTTTTCACCTCGAGCCGGGAGGTTTTCCAACCCCTTGCTCCTGAAGTAATCAATATTTGCGTTCCTTGAA
>JAJZZZ010000053.1 GCA_021797265.1 Thermoplasmata archaeon | reverse complement strand
CCGGAAAAGGAAGTGCTTACTAGCTCTCAGAATGTTCCCGTGTGTTCATTCAACGTCTTCGTTCTTTTTTCCCTTTTAATATTATTCTGATGTGATTCCTCCTGATCGTTTTAATATGAGAGAATATTGCTATGCTTATGGTGATATTTCAACACTCATTGGGATTAAGGAACTTATTCGAAATCCTCCTTTACCATTTCACCCGGAATTCTATATAAATTGCATTACAGCCCTAATTTCATGGGATTAACGGGACAAAATTAAGGTGTGGATCCCTTTCACAGGATCTTTACGGTCTTTATTGCGATCTGCGTCAGGGGGCGATCATTCCTGTCCCTCTTCACATTGCTTATGGAATCCACAACATCCATGCCTTCTGTAACTCTTCCGAAAACAGGGTGCTTCCCATCCAGATAATGGTTGTCCACAACGTTTATGAAGAACTGGCTGCCGCCGGTGTTCGGACCTGCATTTGCCATTGATATTGTGCCCCTTGTATTGCTGTATTTTTTGTTGAACTCATCCTTTATTGCATATCCGGGGCCGCCCATTCCGGTGCCTGTGGGATCGCCACCCTGAATCATGAAACCGGGGATGACACGATGGAATATAACGCCATTGTAAAAGCCCTTCTCTGCGAGCTTCCTGAAATTTCCGGCAGTAACCGGCATATCGTCAAAGAGTTCTATCTTAACATTTCCCATGGTTGTTTCCATTAATACAGATGTCATAGTAGCCCTGAAGTCCTTTATCACTAATTTATGTTTTCCCCGCTGGGGATCAATTTCCATCAAGAGGAAAACCGCAGATATTTAAATCTGGACTTATTACAAGGAATTGAAGCATTCCTGATGGAATGTGGAGAAACAGTATGGCGCAGAATGTCAAGGTTGAAAGTTGCATGATACTTCATGACGGGACACAGACCTGCATAGATCCATCTATTCCCTTGCTCTCTGTTCTTGGGAAGAAGTATACCATGCTTATTCTGGGTGTCCTTGGGAACGTGGATTACGGCAGGAATTTCAACGAGATACGCAGGGAGATCCCTGGCTCCAGCTCGACAATGATATCAAGGCGCCTGGCAGACCTCACTGGCCTGGACCTGATCACAAGGTATGAATCAGAGGGGCGTATTCTCTATTCGCTTACAGACCTTGGCATGAAAGTGAGGAAAGATCTCATACCACTTTTCATGTACATGGAAGAACACTCGCATTAATTGCAGGAAAAACAAATTATGCATATTCCGCATGTTCCTGAGAAAAGGTGCTGAAGCCTGGCATAGTTTCAGCATATCCCGATGGGTGAAATTTCAATGGCAGATAATCCTGATTCATACGGAAAAGAGCAGTCTTCGCCCGATGTGAGCCCCAATGAGGTCAAGGTGCTCAGTTTCCTATCCCGGCAGAAAGTAATACTGGAAACTGAAATTTCCATAGATGGCCTGGGGCAGAGAGAAATATCCAGCGCAATTTCCTGGCTGGAATCCAAGAAACTCATTGACGTATCAAGGGAAGACCACACAGAATACAGCCTTACGGATGAGGGGGAAAGATTTCTCCGCGAGGGGCTCCCTGAGGGAAAAGCTCTGCAGATCATCAGGAACGGCAATGCCACTGTCAGGGATGTCCTTGAAACGCTCGGACAAGCTGAAGGGAAAATTGCACTTGCACAGCTTGCTAAACTTGGCATTAAACCGTCTGGCGGCATCCTCCCTGCACCGGAAATGCCCATTTTTTCATATCTCGAGGGACGGAGAAAATTTCTGGAGAAAATTAGAACCGGAAAAGAGCCGCTCGAGAGTGAGATGCTGGAGCACTTCCGGAAAAGAGAGAACGTGATAAAGGAGAGGAAGAGGACAATCCGAATTGTCAGGATAAATCCAGCCGGTATGAGGGTTCTTGAGGCAAGTTCCGGAAACCAGGAGAGCATCGGCACACTTACCCCGGACTTAATACAGTCCGGATCATGGAAATCCACCCCATTCCAGAAATATGACCTGAACTCAAGGGTTGAGCGAATTCTTGGATCTGGCATTCATCCCATATCGTACCTCAGCAGGATGGTAAGAGACATATTTCTTGAGCTTGGATTCACTGAGATGTCAGGGCATTACATCGAACATGCCGCCTGGAATATGGATGCTCTGTTCATACCGCAGGACCATCCTGCAAGGGATATGCAGGACACATTCTACATAGATTCAAGCAATGCGCCTGAAATGGAACATCCTGAGGTTCTTGAAATCTTCAGGAAGGTGCACGAGAAAGGTATAAGGGGATACACCGGGTGGGGCTACAGATGGTCCAGCGAAAAGGCCGCTCAACTTCTTCTCAGAACCCACACAACTGTGAGCACAATCCGTTACCTCTATGAACACAAGCAGGCACCTCAGGCCGTATTTTCGGTTGAAAAAGTGTTCCGCCACGAAAGTGTTGACTGGAAACACCTGGCCGAGCTTCACCAGATAGAGGGGGCGTACTATGGAAAGGATGCCAGCCTTGCCTCTCTTAAATGGCTGATGAGGGAATTCTACAGGAGACTCGGTTTCACCCAGCTAAGGTTTGTTCCCTCTTATTACCCATATACAGAGCCAAGCATGGATGTAATCGTGACCATCAATGGAAAGGAGATGGAGCTTGGGGGGTCAGGAGTGTTCAGGCCTGAAGTCACCGAACCCCTTGGCCTGAAACATCCTGTCATTGCCTGGGGGCTGGGCCTTGAAAGGCTTGCAATGATCTATTTCGGGCTGGATGACATACGGGATATCTATCAGAGTGACATAGACTGGCTGAGATCATACAGAATGAAAATCTAATTATTGCTGCATGATCCACATTTTATATGGTTGGAAACAGCCTACTTGAGGGGAAATGTCAATCCTCCATGCTTCTCCTGGCATGCAATGCAAATTCCAGAAGACGTGATGTGATCAGCACAAACCGGCTCATGGCAGATCCTGCACATAAATGAGGCAGGTTTCCCGCATATATGGCAGAGTCCCAGCATATTCACAA
Organism: Thermoplasmata archaeon; assembly: GCA_021797265.1. The sequence continues at coordinate 6,307 of JAJZZZ010000053.1, read as the reverse complement.
ATTTGTATATATTTCACCCTCATATACATTGTTAAATGCAGATGATAGAACTTGCAACTGCTAAAGACTGGCCAAAGATCAGTGAAATATCCAGAAGGGCCGGGTACGAAGATTACATCAACAGCATTGGCCCATCATATCTGGAAAGCGGGCAGGTCATGGTCTGGAAGGATGAAACTGACATCAGGGGCTTCCTGAAGCTGGAGTGCCTGCCGGACAATTCTGCATGGCTCAGCGGACTCAGGGTGGACCCTGACTTCCGTAGACTGTCAATCGGAAGCGAGCTCACCAGTGCAGCAGTCAAATCCGCCGGGAGCACCGGGAAAAAATATGTAAGGATGCTGATCCACGATGGCAATGTGAAATCATCCGGGCTTGCCCTGAAGCTTGGGTTCTCCGCTGTTTCCAGATTTGCATTTTTCGGTGGTATACCTGCGGGCGAAACTATGAAGGATGGAATGATTTCATGGGGAGAGGAAGTCCAATACATTAACCTGGGCTGGGTTTTCATCAGTTACAGTTACATGAATTCAGTTCCAGCAAGATACATAAGATACGGGGGAAGCGGAATTGCCGTAACCGTCAGCGGAAATGACTACCAGATAATTGTCCCGGATGAGGAGATAAGGCTTTCCGGAGAAGGATTCACATGCATGGAAATTCATGGCCGTATTCCGCACTATCTTGAAGGCCTGCTTGACAGGGATTTTGATTACGCTTCAGTGTTCCAGAAGAAAATTTAGCCATGGCCTGTTGATCTGGATTCTCATTGATCCTTTCCGGTGGACATCCCCAGGTATAGCCTCAGATATGGCTCAAGAAATGACATCACTTTTGTTGTTGCCTTGCTTACATGTTCCTGCAGGGTGGACTTGGATATGCCCAAGTGCGGGGCCAGTTCCTCAAGGTCAATTTTTCTGGGAATCGCGAAATATCCTGCAGATATGGCATTCAGGAGATATTCCATCTGCTTTCCTGTCAGCGGGTTAAAGAGCTGTGACATCGATATTGTGTATATGTCCCTGAGTGATTCCGGATCAATCTGCTGTTTTCTTTCAATGTCCACAGTACCCACTGCATTGAGATCATCAAAAAGCTGCTTGAAGTTCTCGGCCTCAAGCGATACAACAGAAAGGTTTTCCTCTCCGTTCTCATACTGCACCGGCGCCTTCCAAAGGCAGCTGTCAAACTCAGCCATCCTTATGGTGGAATTCTGGCGGGTGCACCTGCACGCAACCATGACAGAAATCCTGTTTTCCTTCCTTGACTGGAATATTATCCTGCTCTTCAGTGAAGAAACAAGCTCAGGCAGCGCTTCGGCAATTCTGTCAAGCGTGGAATTGCCTGCGTAAAATTCCAGATAATCCACGGCTGAATTGCACCAGCGGAGCATGGTGGCATCAGGAAATCTTTTTGAGACCCTGCAGAAAGGCAGATCATTCACCAGCTTGAGATCAATTTCTTCCATGACCGGTCCAGACCGGTTATAAATATATATTTTGCCCTACCATCTTAAGTTGGTGACAAAAGATGGTTAATCTTATTGTTGAACACAGATGGAAAGAAAAGAATCAGGAAGCAGCCTTCAAGGTAGTTGGAAGCATAGTTGACATGGCAAAGAATGGAAAATTGCCGCAGGGATTCTCCCTCAAATCAATAAATGTGATAGGTTCAGAGAGAATGGCCATATGCAACTGGGAAGCCCCGAGCCTGAATGATCTGAAGGGCCTCGTTGCGCAGGTGAACCCGCCAACAAAGTATGAGATCTTCGAAGCGCAGAAGCTTCTCTGAAAATCAAACCAGGCAGTTTTTAATCCTCGCCCTGCGGGGATGCATCAATTTTTTTCTTGAATTCCCCTTTTTCCGGATCGAACGCCTCGCCTTTCTTTTTACCGGACTTCAGGATTGAGAGAATCCCAGCAAATATCAGTAACACAAGGCTGATCAGGAGTGCGGCGTGCAGCCCGCCGAGGAATTTAGAGGAAACTCCACCGGTAAGCTGCCTGTTTGTGCCAAGGAAGACTTCAAATGCCACATATCTTGGAATCGCCAGGGATGCAACTGATATTGTTATTACGTAGCTCATCAGTGTTCCTATACTGGACAGCGTCCTGAGAAGGCCGGAAACCGATCCGTAAAGGCGGCGTGGAGCACTTGACATGACTGCGCTGTTATTTGATGGCCAGAAAAGTGCACCTCCGATGCCTGAAACTATAGATGCCAGTACAACAAGATACAGGCTGCTGTTAACCTTGAGTGTGAAATAGATGAGAACTCCTGCCGCCATGAGGAAGATCCCGATACCCGCCACAAGACCTGCGCCAATGTGATCGGAAAGCCTGCCCATCCTTGGGGCAAGGAGGCTTGCAACCACATATCCGGGGACAAGCAGCAGCGATGCCGTCAGTGGAGTAAAACCCCTGATGCCCTGAAGATACATTATGAGTATGAAGATCACCGAAAGATAGCCCAGTGCCTGAAGAAGGGCAGCAAAAAGGGAAAAGGTGAGCCTTGGCTCCCGGAATGCCCTGATTTCTATAACCGGGAACTTGACTATCCTTTCCACATATATGAATGGTGCAATCAGCGCGAGCCCGGCCACAACCAGTGCGGTATTGAATGAATCCACACCGTGGCCCGCAATGTCTGTTGCACCGTACGATACCAGGGAGAGAATGGAAAGCAGAAGGACCATGCCGGGAACGTCGATCTTTGATGGCGCCCTGTTATTGTCCCTAACGTAGCGGACTGCCAGCACAAAGCCGATGAGACCTATTGGAACGTTAATGTAGAATATGTATCTCCATCCGATAAAGGTCGTGATAATACCGCCCAGAACTATGCCCAGTGTTCCGCCTATATTCCATCCCATGGTGGTTATGCCGAATGCCCGCCCCCTTTCGCTTGGCGGGAAGTTGTCAGCAACTATGGCACTGCTGTTGGCCTGCATCAGTGCAGCTCCAAATGCCTGTATGCCCCTGGAAATGATAAGTATATCAATTGTTGGGGAAGCCCCCGATGCTGCTGAACCAACTATGAAAACAAGAAAACCGGAGTTGAACATCCTGCCCCGGCCAAATATATCGCCAAGTCTCCCAAGCTGTGTTGTGAAAGCAGCAAGAAGTAGCAGATAAATCAGTATAACCCAGATTGTGGAAACAAGGGATGCATGCAGATCAACTGTAATGGTTGGAAGCGCAAGTATCACGATTGTGGTATCGATTGCCGACATCAGTGTTCCCACCAAGACACTGACCAGTATCAGATCCTTTCTGTCCCTCATTGTTACTTTGCCTTTCAACGGTAAATTCAATCTGAAATAAATAGTGAACTGTTTACAAACTTTACAAATTATGCTTTTTCCAACAGATGTTGCGTCCACAAAAAGTAATTAAATACATCACCATTCGTTATAACAACAATGGAGAGCATAGAACCAGATGCAAGAATTGCCGACTTAGTAGGGATACTCTATGTGCTGAGCTTCATTTTCAAGGAAAAGACAGACCTTTTTGAACTGGAAAAGGAAATGGAGGTTGACCTGGATGATCTAATGCCCATAGTGTACACTGCCTCCACGCTGGGCTTCGTTGAGGCAACGGAGGGAGACATATCTGTAACCCAGAAGGGCAGAGAATACATAGCTTCGAGCCTCAAGAAAAGAAAGGAGGTACTCAGGCAGTCCATAGCGAGTGTTGAGCCCTTCAAGACTGCCCTGAAACTGGGCAAATTCGAGATCGAAGATCTCTATGATGAGCTGAAGAAGGAGGGCATACAGACCTATAACAACCCATCGGGAAAGAGAGACCTGGAAATAATACTCATAGAGTGGGGACTCTATTCTGGACTCATAAGAAAGGACGATGAGGATTTTGTTGCCCAGACCGGACAATGAAACGCACGGCCTGATGCAAGATCAAATCAGGCAGAGTAAATTCCCTCCTCCGCAACATACTTCTTCCTTGCCAGGTCCATCATCCTTCTCGTGAAAACCAGAGAGTAAACAGCCACAACGATACCAAATATGAGGGAAGCCCACGCTGCTACGGCAAGATTTCCGTTGTTTGTTGCAACATCGATTGTCTTCATCAGGCCATGAGTCACCTCAAGGCTTTTGCCTCCGGCTATGTCAGGCCAGAACTCACCTATCATCAGCCCACCCCATGCGCTGTTGATGGTTGATGATATGCCGCTAATAAGGTACGGGAATGTGGATGGCATGATAATCATGCGCATTTTCTGGAAGAAACCCAGGTTAAGGTTATCCATGATTTCCAGATACTCAGAAGGCATTGCCTTGACGCCCATCCAGAAACTGTAGAATACATAGTAGAATGTGCTTATGAAACCCAGGAATAAAACAAAGACTTCGCTTGTGTACGGCCCGAATATACTGTTCAGGAAGGGTACAGCCGCAAGGAATACGAATGGAAAATAGGTGGGAACCGGGTATGCGCTGAATCCCTGAATTACAGGAACCCCTACTGATTCTGCCCTTGCGTTCATTGCGAAATAGTATCCAACGAATATTGAGAACATGAAAGCAACCAAAGTTATTATTGCAACACGGGCATAGTCGTAAAGAAGGTCAAGGAGAAGAGTTGGCGTCATCCTGAATAGTATCCCCCATTCTGCCGCCGATACGGATGCAATGATGTGATAGGCACCGTACAGCAGAAGGGCCAGGATCACAACGCCAGTTCCTGCCCATGCGTAGCTGTAGTTCTTCTGGCGAGGCGCCTCGTAATATTTATCCTGTTCCGTGCCCCTTCTCCTCCTGCGATCCATGTTATATTTTGCCAGCCTGTTGAGAGGATTCACGGAGGCCATGGCTGTGTACCTTATGGATTCGCGAACATTCAGCCGTCCCCGCCTGACTATGGGCATATCCGTATCAAGTGTGTATTTAGCTACTGCTCTTTTACTGAATTCGCGCAGTCCAATGATAACAATAGCGATCACTATGCCAAGAACTATGAATGTCTCCACCACGTATGTCCATAGGTCCCTGGCGATGTAGCTGTCAAGAAGTGTCCCAACCCCAAATGTCCTGTATGTATGAATTCCTACGGCAAATACTTCGCTTACCGTGATGTAAAAGAACCCGTCAGAAACGCTTGGAAAAAGATTTGCCGATATCCTCGGAACGGAAAATGGAATGTATATATATCTTAACCTGTCAAGAAGACCGAACCTGAAGTTCTGGGAAACTTCAAGCATTTCCCTGGGAACTGTCTTGAAAGCCTGATATTCACCCATCCATATATTCCATACCACGGCAGTGAATACAAGGAAATCGGCTGCAAGCTCAACTCCAAGGGGGCCGCCGACTCCAAGCACAAACAGTGCCAGCACTATTGGAAAGAATGAAATTACAGGCACAGATTCAAAGACTTCAATTGCTGCAATAAATACATTCTCGAATGCCTTGCTCTTGACTGCTTGATATGCAAGAAACCAGCCCACAACGACTGAGGCCAGCATGAGCCCAAGCACTCTTCCTGCAGTGGCAAGCACGGCGAGAAACATGAGCAGCAGTGGAATCATTTGTTCCTCCCCCTGGGTGTAAGGTAATTGTACAACCTGTCCAGGTATTTGTCAAATTCAGGATCCCGCGGATTGCGTGGCCTTGCAAGCGTCACATCCACCCTGGCCACTACAGTTGCGGGTGATCCGTTGATGACATAAATCACGTCCGCAAGTTCCATGACTTCGGTGAGATTGTGCGAAACCATCACCACACTCTTGAGAGGAGTGTTTTCGTTGAATAGGATATTGTAAATATCCTGCCTGAGGCCCTCTGCCGTAAGTTCATCAAGGTGGGCAAACGGCTCATCCATGAGCAGGACCTGAGGATCTGCAACAAGGGCCCTGGCCACTGCAACTCTCTGGCGCATGCCCCCGCTCATTTCCTTGGGGTAAAGATCTTCGAAACCTTGCAGGCCCACAGTTTCAAGGGCCACAAGAGCCATATCCCTTGCCTCGTCTTTCGGGAGCCTCCTTGGCTTCAGTGCAAGCATAACGTTCTCAATAGCTGTCATCCAGGGAAATGTGACGATTGATTGATGGACCAGAACTGCCTGAGGAGTTGGCCGCAATATCCTTTTCCCCTGCAGCCTGACTTCTCCTGAACTTGGCTTCAGGAAACCGCCGATAAGCCTGAGAAGTGTGGATTTTCCAACCCCGGATGGGCCAACAAGGGCTACAAACTTACCGGATTCAGCGACAAGGTTGATGTCCGTGAAAACCTTAAACCCGTTATCATAAGTGAATTCGAGGTCCCTAACCTCAATCGTTGTTCCAAGTA
>JAJZZZ010000052.1 GCA_021797265.1 Thermoplasmata archaeon | reverse complement strand
ATCTGATTCACATACTTACCAACACCTCACTCTACGTTTACAAGAAGAAACAAGGCAAAAAAATCAATTACATTCGGCACTTGGTTGTGCCAAGCATTTCCACAATTCTTCTGATCTTTGCAATATTCATTGCTGTAGACTACAATCTCAGCGTTCCCTATGTCTATGGAATATATGGTGCACTGGTCTGGATAATTATCACGGTCCTTGTAACGTTTGTTGTGAGGAAGAAATACAACAAGAAACTGGAGCTTATAGGGGATTTCTCCCTATAATCCAACATTTTTAAATTTTCCCTGTTTTTTTTCTTTAGGGTACCTTTTCAGCTTAAATTCTCACAATGGGAATAATTTAATACATATTCTCGATATCTTTTCGATATCGAATGTTTAGGCACGATGATGAAAAGGACATGGGTTTCAACAGAGACTTTTTCAGAAATTTTGATCCAGGAAATTTTAACTTTGCCAAGAATTTCAGGCGGCACGGAGGCATGAGGTATTACGTTCTGTGGCTGCTGAGCCAGAAAAACCTCAGGGGATCTGAAATTATCGAGACGGTCCAGAGGCAAACCATGGGCTGGTGGAGGCCAAGCCCCGGCACAATTTACCCTCTCTTGAACGCATTGCTTAAGGACGGGCTCATCAAGAAGGAAGAGGACCTCAGATATTCACTTACTCCGGAAGGAGCTGAGGAAATTGGATTGAGGCCAGGGCAATCCAAAAAGGTAAATACCGAAGGCTGGGATGTTGACAAAATCATAACCGAAATGGAAGGTTATATTTCCTACCTTGAAGACGAGCAGGGCGGCCTGAAGGAATACAGCGACAGAATTAAGGAAATTGCAGATAGATTGTCTAAACTGAAACTGGAGTGAATCGCTGGATGGCAGTTATTATCAAAACTGAAAATCTTTCCAAAACGTATTCTGGAAAGATAAAAGCCATTGACAGCATAAATATAGAAATAGACGAAGGTGAAGTTTATGGTCTGCTTGGCCCAAATGGGGCTGGAAAAAGCACTACCATTAACCTTCTGACCACTAGAATTACGCCCACAACGGGCACTGCTTTAGTCAATGGGTTTGACATAAGAAAACATTCAATGGATGTCAGGAAATCCATCGGAGTGGTCCCGCAGGATCTCACCACAGATGAGGATCTTACAGGATATGAGAACCTTATGATGGTGTCAAGGTTTTATGATGTCCCCAAGGACACTGCAAATGAGAGAATTGCGAAGCTGTTGAATCTGGTGGACCTGGAAGAGGCTGCAGGCAGATACGTTAAGCAGTATTCCGGAGGAATGAGGAAGCGGCTTGAACTAATCGTAGGTCTTGTCCATGACCCTAAGATTTTGTTTCTCGATGAGCCAACACTTGGCCTGGATGTCCAGACAAGGACCCAGATGTGGGAATATGTGAGAGATATACAGAAAAAGCTCAATGTAACTATAATTCTTACAAGCCACTACCTGGAGGAGGTTGATGCGCTTGCCAACAGGATATCAATCATTGACCACGGAAAAATCCTCATAACAGGCACACCTGAAGACTTGAAGTCAAGCCTGAAGGGAGACATAGTCCAGATGACTTTCAAGAGCCAGGAAGATGCTGATGTGATGAAGCAGTTTCCACAGGCCACGGAAACCAAGGATTTTGGGCCAAACATTGTCAGGGTTACTGTTAAAAATTCCGATGAAGTCCTGCCTTCCCTGATTAACTATGTTTCTGAAAAGAAACTGACTATCATCAGGATGACTGTGCAAAAACCATCCCTCGATGAAGTATTCCTGCAGTACACAGGCAGGGACATAAGACAGGAGGATGCTGGAGACGTAAGGAAGATGATGATGAACATGAGGAGGATGAGAAGATGAGCGGATTGGTCCCACTAACTGTAAGGGAACTGAAAAAATGGGTCAGGAACCCTGTTTTCCTGCTAACCGGCCTGATACAGCCATTCTTCTGGCTGGCGCTTTTTGGGAGTGCCATTGACCTTACCAAATTCCTTGGTGCAGGATTGCCTCCGGGCGTTTCTCCATCTGCCATATTTGGTGGTGCATCCAATTACATCACCTTCATACTTGGTGGAATACTCGTGATAACAAGCCTGTTCACTGCCATGTTCTCTGGTGTCAACATAATATTTGACAGAAGGATGGGCCCCATGGGCAGATTTCTCACTTCTCCCATAAGAAGGAGTTCCATAGTATTCTCAAAAATCCTGGCTGCAATGGTCAGAATTTTGGTACAGGTTGTAATACTCATAGCAGCAGCCTTCATCATCCCCAATGGACTTGTGCTCGCTCATGGTTTTTCCTTTGAGGCTGTACTGGTCCTGGTGGTGACAGTAATACTCGTGGCACTCATATTTTCCTCAATATTCAGCGTTATTGCTGTAAGGCTCAAAGATATGAACACAATTTTCGGCATTGTCAACCTCGTGAACCTGCCATTGCTCTTCATGAGCTATGCAATGTTTCCAGCTGGTATAATGGCAACCTGGCTTGCTGATGCAGCCAAATATAATCCCGTATCCTGGGCTGCAGAATCAATAAGAACCGTGGTCATAAACGGAACAGTAACTGCTTCCCAGGTCTCAAATGTGGAATGGTGGATGGGTTCTCTGGCAATTCTGGCGGCCGGCCTCGTGCTGTTGACATATTTTGTTGCTGAAAATGAAATAAGGGAATAACCCGAAAGGTTTGCCCCAAATTCCCACTTTTATATTTTGAGTTGCAAACGCTATTGGTTTTATTAGCCCGCTGATGGCTGGACAAAGGTAATAAGTGGACAGCACATTGTGTCTGGAATGAATCGCAACCTGTTCAGAATTAACAATGGCATCCTTACAATAGCTAGCGGAAACGAAGAAGTTGCAAATTTCGATTTTGAAGGCAGAATTCTGTTTTACACCAAAAACGGAGTTATGCACAGGCGTTCATCTGACAACACACTTTACAGGCTTGGCTGGGAGAATGATATTAGAACCGTTGCCACAGTCGAGAAAGCAGACTCTGATGCAATTTACAGCAGATGCTATGAACTGGCCAGAACTTTCCCCACAGAAACTCTAACCGACGAGGAAAAGAGAATACTTGCCAAAGTCTCATCAAAAGACGCATCATGGCTCGAATCTGATGGCCAGAAAACCACTTCATTATATGACATCAAGCCAATTATGCCTCCGGACCAGGCATCAGCAATATACCTTGAACTGAGCTCAGGTGCGGACTGGAACAGGTGCACAATTTCTTCTGCTTATGGTGGCCGAACAATCAAGGGAAAGACTGATGAAGAATTTGTGGCACATGTTGCCAGCATCAAGGAAAACCTGGGCGAAGGCATTAAGGCCAGGAAGGGCCTGTTCTTAGGGGATCCCGGAGCTCTGGATGTTGACCAGAAGGAACTACTCAAGATACTGGACCGGCTCAAAAGTGAATTCGGCCTGCCGGTCTTCGCCGCTTTTGACATATTCACTCCCCCGAAAAGGAAGAACATGATAAGCTATCAGGACCTGAAAAGCCATGGGCTTGACAGGATATTTGTATTCATCCAGTCTGGCAGCTACAAGGTCATCAAACTGTTCAACGAGAAGATCAATGTAACGGAGACCCTGAACATTGTCAACAACATCAAGGATCACGGAATTTCTGTTTCAATTGTGGTGCTTGCAGGCATGGGGGGGAAAAAATTTGACAATGACCACGTTGAGGGCTCAGCAAATATAATTTCACAGATGTATCTTGAAAGCGGGGACATGATATTTCTTTCCCCTGTGGTCGAAGAAGATGACCCGCATTACATTGAGATCATGGAAAGGGAAAAACTTGGAAGGCTTTCTCCAGCAGAGAAACTTCAGCAGATGGATCGCCTTGCAAAATCCATAAAAGAGGGCTTCCTCGATATGAATGGCAAAGAACTGCAGATTCCTGTCGTAAAATACGATCTGAGAGAGGCAGTCTTCTAGGAGATCAGTGTGCCACTGGTTTTCGCGCGAAGGATTATATTTTCATATTCCGCAAGCTCTTTTCCATTTGTTATATACAATTTGATTTTTGCCCTCTTGGCAATATTGAGGGCTGTAAGGTCCATGAACACATTTGGTCCAGCCCCTATTGACTTCTCAAGTGCCAGTGAGATGGCTTCATCATAGGTCAGAGCATCAAATTTTCTTGCATCAGGGGACTTCTTCGGGTCGTCCGTGTATACTCCGTCCACTGAAGTGGCATTAATCAGTATCTTTGCCCCAATTCTTTCGGCAAGCAAGGTAGCCACTGTATCGGTTGTATGGCCGGGCTCGGTGCCTCCCATTACAACGAACGGGTAAATCCTCAGAAATTCGGCAGCATCATTGACCGTTGATGGAATTTTTGAATTGGAATCAGGGAGAAATGACGAAAGTGCAAGGGCATTCATTCTGGTGGCATTTATGCCTATTTCATCCAGTATGTTATCATTAACGTGATATTCCCTCAGAGCTGAAATGTAAGTCCTGGCAAGGCTTCCGCCTCCCACAACTATGCCGAACCTGCAGCGCTTCTCAAGCTTCTTTATTGTCTGAACGAACTCCTCCATGAATTTCAGGTTCAGGCCATTTGTTGATATAATTGAACCGCCGAGGGAAATTACAACTGATTCCATCAAAACCAAGCAGAATAAGGTTAAATACAATTATAAAATTTTGTTCAAAATGGCAACAGACGATCTCCAGCTAAGGAGATATGAATTCAAAAGGGCTCTTCAGGAATTGGATACATTGAAGGGCAGGGGTACAGAACTCATTTCACTCTACATTCCACCTTCGAAGATGATATCAGATGTGGTGCAGTATCTGCGGGAAGAGTTTTCCACTTCTTCAAACATCAAATCAAAATCAACCAAGAAGAATGTTCTATCCGCCATAGAATCTATCATGTCCCGGCTGAAGAACTACAAGTTCCCGCCGGAAACAGGCCTTGTGTTTTTCGTGGGCCACGTCGCTACCAGGGGTGACCAGACACAGATGTACACCAGGATTATCGAACCGCCGGAGCCAATCCAGACTTTTTCCTATATGTGCGATTCAAACTTCCACCTTGAACAGCTCAGGCTGCAGCTCGCGGTAAAGGAAGCATACGGCCTCATTGTTATAGACAGGAAGGAGGCAACCATTGGGTTCCTCAACGGGACCATCATTAACATGGTTGCGAACGAACAGTCACTTGTGCCAAGCAAGCATCATCAAGGGGGGCAGTCATCGCGAAGGTATGAGCGGCTCATTGAGATTGCTGCACATGAATTCTTCAAGAAGGCAGGGGAAATCGCAAATAACGCATTCATGCCTGTTATAAAGGATCTCAAGGCAGTTTTCATCGGAGGCCCGGGAGCAACCAAGGAATATTTCTTTGAGAAAGATTATCTCAGGAATGATATAAAGTTCAAGGTCAAGGACCTTTTCGACATTGGATACACCGATGAAACAGGCCTAAAAGAACTGGTGGACAAGGCTGCCGACTCCATGAAGGAGATGCAGATAGCCCGGGAAAGAGACCTCATGAATAAATTCATGCTTGAAATAAGGAAACCGGATGGTGGTCTTGGCGTTTATGGTGAGGCTGCCATAAGGTCGGCAATGGAACAGAAGGCCGTGGATCTGCTGCTGCTTTCCGAGGGCCTCAATAAGGCACAGTATTTCTACAAATGCCCTAACGACAACTCAGATAAGGTGCTGGGGAAACTGGCAGATGAACCCGTAATTTGTGATAAGTGCGGTGCACAGATGGAACTTGATCACGAAGAGGATATCGTGGAAGCTTTCTACAAACTTGCTGAGGATGGAAACACAAAGGTGGAGATGATCTCTGGAGACAGTGAGGAAGGAAAACTTCTGCAAAAGGCTTTTGGGGGCATGGTTGGAGTACTGAGATACGTGCCGAAGGTCTACGGGTAAACTAATTCTTCACCTGTTGGCCACCTGAAACCTCAACCACGAAAACGTCTTTCATTGACCTCATGGCTTTGAGCGGTATCATATAGCGGCCTTCCTTGTCAGTCTGGAAATCAGGATACCTGTTGCTGCCCTGCGGCTTGACAAGAACTGACTTTATCATCCCGAGTTCAGTGTCCACTACAACATTGTTGACTGTGCCTATTAATTCCCCGTCCACGGTCATGACTGATTTCTTGAGGATGTCGCTTGCAAATTTCTTCACAGCCATTGTGGTTTAAAGCTCCAAAAAGATAAAACTCTTTGCTTTCGGAATTGAAAGAATATGGTATAAATGATTTTATTTCAGGGGGAATCAGAGAAGTAAAATGGAAGGTTTACTGGTAAAGCCCCAGTTCCTCCACTGCCCTCTTCTTTTCCTTGACTCCCTTGCCTATGGTCTGTGCAAGGTTCTTGTAGAATTTTATTACTTCCTCATCCACAGATGGCTTGATGTTCTTCAGTGCATCTATGAAGTTCTGCTGTGAAACTTCTGAAGCCTCCGGGTTTTCCCTGTACGCCATCATTCCTGCCTCTCTGCAGAGATTCTCCAGATCTGCCCCAACATATCCCTCTGTCTTCTGGGCAAGATCCTCTATTGAAACGTCCTTTTTCAGAGGCATGAGCTTTGTGTGAACTTCAAGTATCTTCTGCCTGCTAGCTGCATCCGGAGCTGGTATGTAGATCATCTTGTCAAACCTGCCGGCCCTGAGAAGTCCCGGGTCTATAATGTCCGGCCTGTTGGTTGCTGCCAGCACTACCACTCCCTGCAGGACCTCGATGCCATCCAGTGATGTAAGAAGCTGGTTCACGATCCTTTCCGTTACACCCGTATCTCCATATTGCCCTCTCCTTGGTGCAATTGAATCCACTTCGTCAAGAAACACAATCGTCGGGGCAACCTGCTTGGCTTTCTTGAAAATTTCCCTGACCGCCTTTTCGCTTTCTCCAACCCATTTGCTGAGGACTTCCGGCCCCTTTACCGAGATGAAATTGGCATTGCTTTCATTTGCGACAGCCTTTGCCAGAAGGGTCTTGCCAACTCCCGGCGGACCATACAGAAGGAATCCCTTTGCAGCCCTTATGCCGAGTTTTTTGAAGACCTCCGGTTTGAGGAGTGGTAGTTCAACAGATTCACGGAGCTCACTTTTCACAGTTTCAAGCCCGCCGATGTCTCCCCACGTAATGTTGGGGACTTCCACAGTGACTTCCCTGAGGCTGCTTGGCTCTATGGCCTTAAGTGCCTCCCTGAAATCATCGTCTGTAACCTGCATTTTCTCAAGAATCTCCGTGGGAATCGGCTTGTCAAGGTCAATCTCAGGCAGGTATCTTCTAAGGGCATTCATTGCCGATTCTCTCGAAAGGGCTGCAAGGTCAGCTCCCACAAAACCGTATGTGATGCCTGCAATTTCATCCAGGAAATCGTTCTTCTTGTCCTCGTCCATTCCAAGGGGCATTCCCCTTGTGTGTATGGAAAGGATCTCCTTTCTGCCTTTCTTGTCAGGGACACCAATGTTGATTTCCCTGTCAAATCTTCCCGGCCTTCTCAGGGCAGGGTCAACAGCATCAATCCTGTTTGTTGCCCCAATTACTATGACATGCCCCCTTTCCTTGAGTCCATCCATAAGGGTCAGGAGCTGGGCCACTACTCTCCTCTCAACTTCGCCCTGGACTTCCTCCCTTTTAGGTGCAATGGAATCGATTTCATCTATGAATATGATTGAAGGCTCTGTTTCCTCTGCCTTAAGGAATATTTCCCTGAGTTTCTGCTCACTCTGGCCGTAGTATTTGCTCATGATCTCGGGACCGTTTATGGAGAAGAAATTTGCCCCGGATTCATTTGCAACTGCCCTTGCAATAAGAGTCTTTCCAGTGCCTGGAGGGCCGTTGAGCAGGACTCCTTTGGGTGGGTGGATTCCCAGTCTTTCGAAAAGTTCGGGATGCTTCAGTGGAAGCTCAATAATTTCTCTTACCCTCCCAAGCTGGTCGGAAAGGCCTCCGATATCTTCATAACTGATTCTTGAAACATCCTCGAGAACCTCAGATGCTGGTTCTTCCCTGATCTCTATCTTGGTTTCTTCCCCGACTTCCACAGGGCTTTTTGTGGGTTGGGACTTAACGACTTTGAAAATTAATCCAGAATGCCCGGCAAGTGTCAGTCCGGGTACGCTGATGTTGTCCCCTTCAAGCATGGGTCTCCTGATAAGGGCTTTCTGGACAAACTCATTGATTCCCTCACCAAACTTAAGCCTCTGGTCCTTGCGGATAATAGGAGCTAGTGTGACTCTCTTCGCTTCCTCAGTTCTGACTTTCTTGACTCTGACCTTGTCTCCAATGGAGGACCCGCAATTGTTTCTCATGACACTGTCTATTCTCACAATGCCCTTGTTTTCGTCTTCTGGCCTAGCTCTGTAGACTCTTCCAACGGTTTTTTTGTCCTTTTCGATTTCTACAACATCACCGATTTCTGCCCCTAGTGCAAGCCTCGATTCCTCGTCAAGCCTGACTCTGGACATCCCCGGATCGGTAGAATTTGCTTCAGCGACTCTGAGTATGATGCCGTCACTGTACGCCATACCCCTGTATTTCATCATAGGTATAAAAGACTGATTGCCTGTTGGATAACAGCAGTTTTACTGGAGAAATATATTTCAAGATAAATTCAGAAGGGATATATTATTGGGATTCTCCTGTGGCAATCTCACTGTCCTCGTAACTTATCCAGTCACTCCAGCTTCCAGCGTACAGTTTCGGATGCCGCCCTATGGATTCCAGAGCTACGAAATTTACGCATGAAGTTATCCCCGATCCGCAGTAGACCACTGGCTCCTTCCCGCTGCCTGAAAAAATCTTCTCAAGTTCTTCCGGGCTCCTGAATTTTCCTGGCTTTTCAATAATGTCCTTGTAAGGTATGTTTATGGCACCAGGTATATGCCCTGCGATTCTGTCTATTGGTTCAGTGATTCCAAGATATCTTTCCCTGTCCCGGACATCGATGATCTTGGTGCCATGTGGGAGTTTCATCAGGTCATCCCTGTTCACCAGTATGTGGTCTGAAATCCTCGCTTTGAAGTTTCCTTTTCCGGGTTCCGGCATATTTCTGCTGACTGGAAGGCCAAGATCGCTCCATTCCTGAAACCCACCATTGAGGATCATAACATCAGGATGGCCATAATATTTCAATAACCACCAGAGCCTGGATGCGCCAGATCCATCATCATCGTATGCAATAACCGTTTTTCCAGGTTCCAGGCCAATATTGTTCATGCTTTCCTGGAATTCCTCCATTTCTGGAAGAGGATGCCTGCCTCCATGTTTGCCAACGTTTCCCGTCAACCTCATTTCCATGTCCAGGAAATATGCCCCTGAGATGTGTCCCTTACTGTAAGCTTCCCTGCCATAGGCTTTGTCCAGCAGGTTGTATCTGCAATCCACTATGATTAGTGATTTATCTTCTATGTGTTCAGAAAGCCATTTGCATGAAACTAGTGGGTTATTCAGGGGTTCGCCAGGCATACCTATGAGAATGAAGG
>JAJZZZ010000051.1 GCA_021797265.1 Thermoplasmata archaeon | reverse complement strand
TGACACTGCTGGGCACCTTGTATGTAATGGGATTCTTAGTCATTATTTCAGCAACAGTTTTGGACATAGCCTGTAAATGTACCATTAATATATTAACTAAATCACTTCCCCATTTACGGTGGGGGATTTCTGTTCATTCAATGAAACGGTATAATTCTCTTCTGTTCAGAAATAACAAAAGTTTCCCTTATTTTAAAGGACAGTATTTGTCAAAAAAATATTTACTGGATGGTAAATTCCTCTCCAGGCTTCATGACTTTTACAGTAGTTCCTCCGGTAACCAGGGCCTTGAATTTCTCGGGATCCTGCTTTATGGGCGGAAAAGTGTTGAAGTGCATTGGTATTGTGTACTTGGCACCTATGAGCTTTGCGGCAACTGCAGCTTCCTTCGGGCTCATGGTGAAGAACCCGCCTATTGGAAGAAGCGCAACATCAGGGTGGTACAGTTCACCGATGAGCTTCATATCACCAAAGAGTGCCGTGTCTCCTGCATGGTATATGGTCTTTCCGTCTCCTGATACAAGGGCTCCACACTCATTTCCGGAGTGGTCAGCGTGAGTAAGTCCCATGCTCACTTCCCCAAACTGGGTCAGGTTTCCCTTGTTCATTCCTATGAAATTCTCCTGGGGAACGCCATGCTCTCCTCCCATTGATGAGAGTTCAAACATGCCCACGATCTTTGCCCCTGTCCTCTTGGATATTGTGAATGCATCACCAACATGGTCCATATGGTTGTGCGTTACCATAATAAAATCTGCCTTCTGTATCTCTGATTCCTTAATCGCAGCGTTGGGGTTGTCTGTGAGAAAGGGATCGATGAGAACTGTCGCTTTGCTGAATTTAACCATCCAGGCTGCATGTCCTAACCATTTCAGTGTTACCATTGATTCACCGATCTATTATTTTGGATTTCTATAAACTGTTTTCTGTGTCTGAAGGCTGAGGTTATCAATTCAAAGTAAGGGCGCCAAGATAAAAATGCCCGGAGCGCATGAATGGGAGATCATTCTGGGCGCATTCAGCAACCGGAATTCAGTGGCCATGCGAATTTGAAGCCTCTCCAGCCTTGCCGCGCTGCTTATTTTTATGCCTCACATAGAGTGAGCTTCCCAGCAGTCCCAGATAGTATGGACCCATTAAAAGCACAAAGTAATCGTAAATGTTAAAGGTGATGTACATAGAAAATAACACTATAACGCCCCAGGCAGAGACTGTGATGGCAAGCATAACATACAGGCTGTTTCGCCTGATCTGCTTCTCCATCCCTTCCAATTTCGGCCTCGGGTCTTCTCTGGCAACCAGGTATCCAAGTCCCCAGCATTTTTCGCAAATGTCAAGGTGTCCATCAAGATCCGTCACATATCCTGAACCGCGACAATCCTCGCAAAGGTAGTTCATTATACCACCCTACTTAGTACATGCCAATCTGGTACCTAAACGCTACTGCTTTCAGGTAATGGGTTGGAAACCCTATGAAATACTATGCCAGGAGTAGACAAAGCATATGCAGATTGAGCTACTGCTGAATTTCAATACTGACCCATATTGAAGGTGGCGCAAATTATAAACTCAGGGACAGGAGGGTAAGTGTGAGAACCGGGAAACCGATGATAAACCCGACCTTCATGTAGTACCATGGTGATATTTTTATTCCACTTTTTCTGTTAAGCGTATGCAGCCACACCAGAGTTGCCAGAGAACCGATAGGTGTGAACTTTGGCCCGATGTCATTCCCAACAACATTGGCGTATGCGAGGTTTATTGGCCCGTGTATGGAAGAGAGGGCCAGGTTTCCCAGCATTATGGAAGGGAGATTGTTCATTACCCCAGCTATCGCTGCGAAGAGATACCCGCTGAGAAGTACTCTTATTGGTGAATAGAGGAATGCCATGGAATTGAGGGTGCCGGAAAGCAGTGAGGTCATGCCCTCTCTCCCCATCCCAAAGACGACAAGATACATCCCCAGTGAGAAAAGAACAATTTGCCACGGTGCCTCTTTCAAAGGCTTTACAACATTAACTTTCCCGTTGGCCCTGGCAATGGCAAGCATAATCACTGATGCAGGCACAGCAATAATTGAAACTGGTATGGAAAATATTCCGCCCAGTGAATAAGCAAGGAGAAGGATTACAATTACGGGCAGGCTTATCTTGAATATGAGCTGGTCCCTTATAACTCTGGATTCATCCCTCATATTGGTCATATCAATATTT
This sequence comes from Thermoplasmata archaeon, assembly GCA_021797265.1. Next base: position 7,722 of record JAJZZZ010000051.1, on the reverse strand, counting down.
CTTGGGATAGCCCTGAAATAAAAGAGATAAAGGAAGAAAAGGCTTGCAATTATGCTAACAGCGTCAGGGAATATCATTTTGAAAGCGTATTGAAGAAAACTTATGTTGAAATAGCCTGCAGTTATGATATTCACAAGGTTGCTTATTATGAAAGGCAGGCTTGATGAGTCTGCTATAAAACCCGTTGCCATTATGTAAGGAATTATAGCTTTCCTCTCCACATTGGCCCGGTAAAGCAGCATATAAATGATGGGCGTCAGAATGAGTGCGGTTCCGTCGTTGGAAAAAATAGCAGAAATTCCTGCACCCAGCAGGATCACCAAGATAAAAAGGTGAGTACCTTTCCCTCTTGAAAGCCTTGCAATCTTTATTGCAGCGTATTCGAAAACTCCAGCTTCATCGAGGACAAGTGATATGATGATAATCGCCACAAAAGTGAAAGTTGCATTCCAGACTATTCCCCACACAATGACAACATCTGAAAAATTGATTATTCCAACAGCATAGGAGATGGCAGCCCCGATTAATGCAGAATACCCGATGGGTATATTCTTTGGTCTTAGTATTACGAGGAGTAAAGTGCCAATGAAGATTGCAATTGAAAGAAGAAAAAATGCGCTCACTTATCTATCACTGCGCAAGTTCCTTTACTTTTCTCTCGATCTGGTCACGTATTTCCCTGACCATATTCATAGGCTTATTCTTCGGATCATCAATTCCCCAGTCAATCACTTTCTTCTTCATTTCCACCGCAATTGGCCTGGGACAGGCCTCTTCAATGGAGCAACCCATTATCACCACAAGATCTGCCGCTCTGACCATGTCTTCAGTCATAATTCTTGGTGTATTGCGGCTGATATCAATTCCTTTTTCCCCCATTGCCTGAATGGCCATCGGGTTAACATTTTCACCCGGAAAAGTTCCAGCACTTTCGCAGTCAAGCCCAAGGCTCTTCCCAAAGCCTTCAGCCATCTGACTTCTTCCAGCATTTTCTATGCAAACAAATAGATACTTCAAGACTACACTCTCCCTTGCACGAGCCTCAATATCAGGGGAATAGCATCATTTTCTGCAATGTGGTAAAAATGCCATTTTCCCCGTTGTTCCCTTCTAAGCAATCCTGCCTTCTCCATCAGTCTGAGGGAACTTGAGATGGCAGGTTGTTTCATTTCAGATACAGCAGCAATCTGACAGACGCACATTTCACCCTTGGAAAGAAGCAAAAGCAGCTTCAGCCTCGTACGGTCAGAAATAGCTTTCAGCACGCGTTCTGCTTCCAGGATCTTCTGAAGGTTTTCTTCCACCTCAAGTTCTCCGGCCATTCGTTTAAAATATTCAATAGACTCGATGGAACAGATCCCTTTCTTGGCTATCTCATCAAGCGCCCCTTGAGTCATACAAATTTACCTTTGAATTGTTAATCATATTCATATATATTAATATGTTTTGAACAATCCTGAAGTCTAGAATATGAAAGACAGCTGTAAATCAACTAAAGTGCGTTTGAGGGGCACTGATCCCCACACATTTAACCATTTGCCGATAAATCTTATAGAATCTGGCACTTCCCTTATCAATGATAGGAGCAATTCTGGCTGGTGGGTATGGAAAAAGGCTCAAGCCCATTACAGACGAAGTGCCAAAAGCCCTGGTCCAGATCAGGGAAAATTATACCATCATGGACAGGCAGATATTTGATTTCCAGAACATGGGAGTGAAGGAAATTTACATTCTCTCAGGTTACCTCGGAGACAAGATTGAGGAGAGGTATGGCGAAGAGAAGTATGGAATCAGGTTCCATTATCTCAGAGAATCCAAACCCCTGGGCACACTTTTCTCAATAAAGAATCTACTCTCCCAAAGGTCAGATGAGGATGTGGTACTGCGAAATGGCGATACTGTTACTGATCTGAATTTCAATAGGTTCGTGCAGTTTGCGCAGGAATCGACATACTCGCTCACAATGTTTGTCATAAAGATGAGGAGCCCATTTGGAATCGTTGATCTTCTTGGCGACCAGGTTACAGAATTCAGGGAGAAGCCTCTTCTGAACCATTTCATTAACGCAGGTATATACTACATCAAAAAGAATGCGTTTGAAGTATTCCAGTCAGATTTTGTGGACAAGGAAATTGAGACAACGGTCTTCCCGAAGCTCGCAAAGAAAAAACTCACAGGTGCCTACTCTGAGGAGACTTTCTGGATGGGAATAGACAGTGAAAAGGATTTAGAGCAGGTCAGGAAGGAATATTCCAACAGGGAGGACTATTCATGGGGTTATATCAAGAACCTGTACGAAGGAAACGGCAGGAAATTCCAGGAATATTTTATCAAAGCAGGCGATCAGGTTTCCATAGACCCTGGAACGAACAGTATTGTCCGCATAATTTCAGGCCGGGGAACATATTCCACCGATGAGAGTCATAAGTATCTTTCACAGGATGTTCTGCAGCTGAAGAGTGATACGAAGTTCGTACCGATAGAAAACACCAGGCTTGAAATAATATCATTGTAATACGAATTTCTTAAAAATTGTTTAACATTTCCTACCATTTATTCAAATATTTGCCATTTTTTCCTTTTTCCCTTGAAATACGATTCTCGTATTCTCCCAAAACAACGAGTAAGAAAGTTTAATATCTAATAGACAATAAATCGTCGGTTTCTATGACCGTTATGACTAGGGAAGTGCTTTTCAAGGCACTTGAAAAGACCTATGGGCGTAAGGGAATGGTCAGGAGGGACGTGGAAGACCTTTGCGATTTCATCCTTTCCTTCTTTGGCTACGAGGACTATGTCCTTGACAATGTCCTGTCCGCACCAGAAAGGGACGTTTTCTACAACCTTGAGGAATACGGTTTTCTGGAAACGCACAGGGAAGAAGTAAATATTATCAAGGGAAGGTCCTGGAGAATCAACCAGTGGACCTACAAGAAGGACAATATTTACAAGGCCGCTGACGGAATCGAGGAAGAGGAGCCTGAGGCAAATATTTACGACGAGATATTCAAGGAACTTGAAAGCTAGTCTTGTAAACCGGAAAAAGTGGTTGTGACATCCTCCCCGCCCTGTGGACGGGGTTTCCTGCACCGCAGATGGGTATAATCTGTACCTGCATGTTTTCACTGCTGCGCGTGAAACATTTTATTGGTGTTCATAAACCCGCTTCACTAAGAGAAACACGAGAAAATGAGTGGATATCTGTGTTAAGCGGAATAATATAGCTTTCATTCCTTCCTTTCAGAAGGGGATTTTCCGCTCAATCTTGTTAAAAACCCCATTTATACCATTGAACTGTGCATAGATGACGCGGCCGAGATCATGTTCCGGGCCACTGGGGCAGTGAATTCTAGATATAACTGATGCTTTTGGGGAAAATATTGAATGACCTGCACTTGCCGTTCTGGAAATATACCGTATCCTCAATCCTTACCCCACCCTTGCCCGGCAGGTAAATTCCGGGCTCAATGGTGAAAACAGAGTTTTCCTTCATAAGTTGGCTGTTATCAGGAACCAGGTAAGGATCCTCGTGTACAGAAATTCCAAGCCCATGCCCAAGCCTGTGGATGAAATTGTTTCCATAACCTTTCCTGCTTATGATTTCCCTGGCGATCCTGTCGGCACCGGCATATGTGGTTTCAGGATTGAGGGCTTCCAGTGTGCTTTCCTGGGCTTCCCTGTCTATCTCATAAATCTCTTCCATCTCAGGCTTTGCCTTGTCTATGAAGAACGTCCTCGTTGTGTCGGAAGCATAACCATGGTACCGGCCTCCAAAGTCTATTATTATTGGTTCGTACCTTGCGATCTTCCTGTCAGTTGGGTCGTGGTGCGGAACCGAGGAGTTCTCTCCAGCAGCTACTATTGTTTCAAACGCCGGAGTTTCAATGCCCTTTTTCTTAAAATTCTCGTGTAGCATTGCCGCAACTTCCTTTTCTGTTACGCCCTCAGCAATAAAATTAATTGTCAGCTTCAATGCTTCCTCTGATTTCCTTATGGCAGCTGAAATGTTGTCCATCTCCTCCCTGTCCTTTGCCATTCTAAGGGTTGAAGTGAAGGCGTCGCCAAGAATCTCCTTTGAGGATGAGTTGTGGAAAAGGGGTGCATAATGGAAATATGGAAGTGTGCCATCAATTGCAACCATTGATGCCTTGCTGCTTTCAAGGTAATCCCTTGCCATGCGGTGCGGGTTCTGGTCATCGGTCCACGGTCTCACGTCCTCCACCCACGAATGCAGGTGAAGCTGTTCCTCCATTAGCTTCGGTGCCAGTATAAACTGCTCGTCAGGGGTGATGAACATCAGGGTCAGCCTTTCATGGCTCTCAGTATCGAAACCTGTGAAATAGAAGAAGTTAGGTCCCGTGGGAACAAGGAAAGCATCAATTTTGCTTTCAGCCATCAGTTCCCTGAGCTTCTCCACTCTGTTTTTCTGGAAGGCGTATGTACCCGACATTTACTGCACTCTCCGATGGAGTAAGCTTTCAGCGGAAATTAAGGTATCTTTGAATATGTTATGAACTGAATTTCTTTTCTGAATATTTGTATAGCCTCATCCACAGGAGGTAAGTTATGATCACGATGAGGAAAACCATGAAGAGGTCTATTGCATCCACGAATAGCAGATTCCCCTGTGCTATGCCTTTTGTAATGAGCATCATTAGCCCGTTACCAACAGAATATGTTTTGCCCCCGATCTTCGTATATTCCCCTATCATGAGGCCTCCCCAGTAGCTACCAAATGCAGCTATTGACCCAGTTATGAGGCCAGGGATTATTGCAGGGAAAGAGAGGTATCTGAATTTCCTGAACCCCTTGATGTTGAAGGTCGTCGTGACAAGCTTGAGGTCCCTGGGAATTGCTGTTGCGGTTCCGTATACATTGAAGAAAATGTATGCCGCTGCAGAAAGGAAAGTTACAAGGAGTACATCAAAGTTGTATGCCAGAGATTCCCCGAAAAATAATGAGAGCTTAGGGGTGAGGTATACCACAATCAGGGGAAACAGTATGGGCGCGGGAATGGAATAAATCACCTGGAAAACTCCGGTTCCCAGTCTTCCTGAAGATCCCTTGCTTCCGAAATAAATGGCCAGTGGGACCATTATAAGGAAACTCACCAGGAATACAATTGCGATCCTCAGTAGGTCAAAGGCAGTTGCAACCAGCAGTTGCCAGAGCACAGACAGGTTTGTCAGGTATATCACAAATGCTGTCCCAAAACCGGCAATAGCAACAAGATATGCAGAAAGGCCAAAAACGAGGACCAGAACAGATCCAACTATAATATTGAGTGCCCGTTCTGACATATGCAGTTTTCTTGTCCTTTTCTGAGTTGCATTTTTACCCGCGAATATGGTGTTTACGGAATAGACTGCATTCACTCCGGATGAAAGGACCTGCGTTACCCTTCCCCCGATGGCCGATACAAAAACATTCCTTTCTCTCTTCCTTGCCGCATGCTGGTCATCAGAGACGTTCAGGTCAAAGGTGTAATTTGCAGTTTTATTTAGAAGGGGATTTATGATAAAGTAGAAATTCAATGCAATAGCCACCACCAGGAAACCAATCAGGATGAGTATCTGGGAGAACTGGTTTTGCGCAGCCAGGGACACTGCAAGGGATCCAACCCCGAAAACGGTGTAGTTTGATGTTCCAATTGAAATTACCTCACTGAGCGTTATGTAGAACAGCCCGCTGGCAAATGAGGGCATGATATTGGAAATAATATGGGAGAATGATGCCGGTAGGTAGAGGTTCCTGATCCTTGAGAATAATCCCACATCATAGACCTTTGAGACCTGGAAATATTCTTCGGGAATGTGAATGGTGGCTTCATACACTCCAAGAATAATATTCCAGATAAGGGCAGTGAATATTAGAAAGTCAGAGGCAACGTTCACGCCAAGTGGGCCCCCAACCCTCTTTATGAAAAAAACCAGAATAATGGGGAAGAATGAAATAACAGGCACGGCTTGCAGGATATTTGTTATAGGGATGATTATGGCACCTGCCGCCTTAACCCTTGCAGCCAAAATTCCAAGGAAAAGGGCCACAATAATGGACAGGATCATCAGGAGCCAGATTCTGAGAAAGGTATCTCCGATTGCCAGCAGCATTGTGTAGTAGATACTGTAATCAGCCGCCAAGAATCATCGCCACCTTCACTCTCCATGCTGCTTCTGTCTAAGTGATTAACAGGTTTATGTTTAACCTTTGTGAGGGGGAAACTTACTTTTGAAAGATAGGGCAGAAAGTATCTGTTGTTACGATCAGCGTCTTCCGCCGAAAAGGCTAAAGAACAGCATGGAAACCAGCCCCGCACCCAGGAGCCCGATCAAGGTTTTCGGGCTGTCCACCAGGAGATGCTTCAGTGGCTCCTTGTCGGGGTCGAACCTGTCAACATGAACTGAGTAGCGGTCATCAAACTCCACTGCATGGACACCTCTCCTGGAGCCGGGTATAGAGGCTCTCCAGTCCGCAATTTGCCCTTTCCTTTCTCCCACTGAACGATGGAAAATGCCGCTCTTTTCCGGATCAGGCACCCTTATGCCATGGTGGTCAACCTTCGGCACCTCAGTGGAGCCATAAGAAAGGACACTGGCAATCACGCTATTCCAGAAGTCTGGCGAACTGTCATAATTTCTAGGCAACATTAGCTTGCATCCCTAATTGGTCAAAAGTCATAAGCTTGATCAAAGCTTAGAAAATAGAAAAAATGGATTGGAGTCAGTTTCTAGTGAGAATAGCTTCGGGTATCACCATGGAAACAACAAAATTGGGCTCGTCAACGATTTCGCTTATTCTGAGGTTTCCAGCTGCACTGCAAAGCGCATATGCCTCATTGCTCTTGAAACCCCTTTCCCCAAGAATGCCAATCATTTCCAGAACTGCATCAACTGCTGCCTTGTGCAGGTCTGGAGATATGCCCATGGCAATAACCTGCTTCCCACTTGACTCATCGTCAGAGATCAGCCTTGGGGCCTTTACGGGCACTTTCTTGTTAAGCCTGACAACGGCCACAACCTCAGCGGAGGTTTCAACCGCAGTGCCACACACTTCACCATCACCCTGGGCACCGTGCGGGTCCGCAAAGGAAAGCATACCGCCCTTAACGTTCACTGGCAGGGTCAGCCTTGCTCCCTGGTGAAGGAGCCTGTTATCCATGTTTCCTCCAAAGAACTGTGGAGGGATCATTCCATATTCCCCAGAGGGGGGCGAAGTGCCCACAACACCCAGAAAAGGCTTCAACGGGATCTTTACCCCTTTAAGAGTACTGGTGCGGGACCTTGCGAATCCATCTTTCAGGTCCCAGATTATGAGCTCCTCCTGAAATTTGCCTTTGAGAAGCCCGAAATCACTAAGTATTGCGGTCCATCCCCACTTTCCTGTATGAATTTCCTTGAGCTCAACTTCTATTGAATCGCCGGGTTCTGCCCCCTCTATTTCTATTGGTCCAACTGCACCGTCGAACTTGCTGTTGTCTATCCTGGACATGTCCTTTGTGGTGTAAGTCTCTTCAATCTGCATGGTGGAAGAGTCAGGGATTATCACCCTGAACTCCTCACCAGGCTTTATCCTGGTCACCGGCTTGTTAGCTGGTTGCCATCTGAAGTGGATATTTCCACTGTCTGTTCCGTCAACGGTTTTCAGATTTCTTCACCTTCTTCCAGTGAAACCTTTATGTCTTTCTTGAAGAGGTAAATTAAAGCTCCGGCTACTAACCAGACT
>JAJZZZ010000050.1 GCA_021797265.1 Thermoplasmata archaeon | reverse complement strand
TATAAAATGTTTCCATGGAAATGTTACTTTTTACGATTGCGTTGAAGACATCCAGACTGTCACAAGGGTATGTGCATATCCTATCTGATCTGCGCAAGCTCCCCGTAGACACTGTTGATCTCTTCCATTATTTCCTTTCTGCCACTGACAGCGGATGCCAGATAATATGATCCGCCCATGCCGGCTCCCTCTCTCACGTGCCCTTCGTCGTATTTGCGTAATCCTTCGAAGGGAGAATCGTGGAAGGAAATATCGGTTCTAACAAGATTCTGGTCCCTGACAAGCTTTTTCATGGTCTCAGGCCTGTGATCAATCACCCAACCGGTTGTGATAACATCCCTGTCTCCAGCGGGATTGTTTATGGTTCTGTCAAGCTCGAAAACCGTGGCCATCTGGGTGCCTCCGCAGTAATGGATCCGGCTCCCTGAAGCTCCCCTGCTAATACCCAGTGCTAAAGCCATCATGTAATCTCCATATCTTTTGACTGCGTCAAGTGGATTCATTTTTCTGGTCTCCTTTCCCGATGTCAAGGTATTCCACAGATCCTCCTTGATGGCGTCGGAGCCCGTCTTGATGCTGCTGCTTGTTTCCACGCTGTAGCCCATTGCCCTGAGAACGAGATATGCAGTTGTTGTGCCGCCAGGAACAGATTCCGCGATGTACAGGTCACTGAAAGTCCTGGACAGGAATTTCCCAATTTCCTTGCCCGTCTTGATGGCCCGATCCAGTTGTGGCAGAGCATCTCCATTCACGGGATTTTTTGCAGGCTCCAATCCTGTCTCTAGGAACACCGATCCAGGTTTCTGTGCCATGCCTGCATTTATTACCAGAGGCCACAATGATGCAATATTCAGGCATGCCCGGGTCACGATTGATGGCGTAGGAATCCCATCCGGTGTCATGGGTGGGCTATTCATGCTCAGCGGCCTGCCCTCACTCAGGATTTCGGCGTCCACCGCAGGGGTTAAAAATGAGAGTTCAGGAGTTGATCCGGCGGCTGTTATTCCAGGTATCTTTGAAACGGAAGTACTTCCTGCCAGGAGAAGAAATATTTTCCGTTCCTGATCTGTCTGCATATGGTGAAATCAGAAAACAGTATAAATGAATATCATCAATGGCACCAATAGAATCAGGACCGATAAATATGAGGCAAAATTGAAAATTGACAGTGCCCGTTTCAGATCATTTACGCCGGGATTCCTGTAATCCGGGTTGAATACATACTCGCCCTTCTTTTCCAGCCTTACCCCGAGGCAGTTTGACATGGAACCCATTGGCCAGCCCGCATTGGTGCTGTCAGGTATTGCGGCCGTTGCCATCATGTCATATGAAGCGGGACTGATTCGCATTGCTGAAGCAACGGTATAGATAATGAGGGCACTCAGTCTGGCAGGAATGTAGTTCAGAATTGTGTCAAGAACTGCAGCGAACCTCCCGAAGGCAAAGTTTCTTGCATCCTTGTAAGCAATATTTGAATCAAATGTGTTTGCTATCCTGAAGAATAACGCACCTGCAAGTCCGAATATTGAGAAGTAAAATAGAGGTGACAGGACACCGTCAACAAATCCTTCAGATACAGTTTCAATTGCAGCGGAGCATATGAGTCCAGATTCCATTCCCGAGGTATCTCTCCGCACCACCATTGAGAGATGTTCCCTGGCAGATTTTATATCTCCTGATTCGAGAGCGGAAATGATGGGCCTGACATGGTCATTCATGCCCCTGATGGAGAATGTTGCCTTGAGGAAGAATATCATCAGGAATGCCTGAACCAGTACGAAAGGTGTCAGGTAGTAGATGACTACATAAAGGGGAATTATGAATATAGCCTCAACAGTGACCACAAAAAGTAGTCCACCCAGGATTCCTCCCACCTTCCTGAAAAGTGGGCCCAACCTTCCTATACACGCCCCGATCCAGACCACTGGATGAACAACAGCAGGATATTCTCCAACTATCCTGTCTACAGCCAGTGTGGCCAGGAGGATGGAAATAGCCAGCATAAAGCCGTATAAGTTTGCTTCATTCATCCTGATCTCCCAGGGACTTCATGAAACTTGTGAACGATTCTACTAGGACCTCGTTGTATTCATGCCTCTTAACGGCAATCCTGCAGAATTTGCCTGCTCCCTGAATATCATCCATCATTTTCACAAGAATGTTCCTTGCGTTGAGAAATGCTTCCAGCATCTGCCCGTCAACAACATCGGGAATCTTTACAACAAAGTAATTTGCCCGCGGATCACCCACTGTTGAGAAACCAAGGCTGGAAAGAGCAGATGTCATCCAGAGTCTTTCTCTCGCAGTGATATCCGGCAGGTCGGAAAACTGCTCGTAGTTCATGGCCGATAGGAATTCAAGTGCGTCCTGCCCCACGGACCATGGCTCCATTACGCCTGAAATCCTGTCTATGTTCTCTCTGCTACATACCATAAATCCGAGCCTGAGAGATGCAAGGCCAAAAAGTTTCGTCAGTGACCGCCCCACCACAAGATTCGGATTCTCTGTGGCCTCCCTGCACGCCCTGGTTCTGTCATAATCAGAGGCAAAATCTGCAAATGCCTCGTCTAAAAAGATGGTGAAATTACTTTTTTCAGCTTCCGAAAGAATCTCCTGCATATCTGCCCATGTGATTGTATTGCCCATTGGATTTGAAGGGCTTGCCAGGAACACCATATCATAATTTCTTCCCGAATGTGCTTCAAGAATATCCTGAATACTGCCTGCATGATATACAGGGATAGAGGATGCAGAACACGCAGCCTCATACTCAGAAAACGACGGGTCGATTATGAGGGCGCCACGGGATCGGCTGGCCTGGCAGAATTTGTATATTATATGGGTAAGGCCTGGCCCCAGTATGATGTTACCCGATGATACACCCAGGTATGCGGCAAGGTTCTCTGTGTAGATCCTGTGAACTGGGTCAGGGTATGCCCGCAAAAGTTCCAGATTGCCCAATATGCCATCAGGATATGAAACTGAAAAGTCATTGAGGTTCGAACTGAAGTCCAGCAGTTCGCCAGCTGTCACTCCAAACCGCCTGGCCGCTGACCAGATGTTGCCGCCATGTGCCATTTTTCTGTTCATTTAAAGTGCCCTGCCCTTCATTAATTCGCCAAGTCTCCTCCACCTTGCAGAAGAGTTAGATGCACCCCCCATAGGCATACCGGGCGGTCTCGTTACATTATCCGCAAGCCCCTGCTGGGAGGAAACCATGCTTTATCTTGGGAGACAGAATCTGTTCATGTTTTTTATGGTGCTCATGTGCCATTACCTGATCCTGTTGCATGCTCCCAACCCTGAAACAAGCCTTTGCAACTGCCCTGTGGTATGAGAAAGACAATAGCCCTGCAAACTCCCAATCGTTTCCCAGACCCATAGATGCCAGAATAAAGTCACACATCTTCCACACATCTTGTTTCCAGAAGGCATCATGACAAATATTTAGATTCAGAAGCTGATACATAATTGTGAGTAAGGGAGATGCCTCATCCGGCATTCTATGCGCCATGTCTTTCTTCAGCATCATTCCCGCCAGATGCCAGAGCTTTGATGAAAGCATGGCACTATGGTTCTTCGTTCCTGCTCTTATTAACGGTGCTGTGGCATCTGCTGTATACTTCATACTTTTCACCACAAATGGCCCTATGCTTGCATCAGCCGGAGCGGTTGCAGCAATACTTGTAATTTCCGGATTCAACCACCTTGATGGTGTACTTGATACCGGAGATGCATTGATGGTCAGGGGAAGCAGAGAGCGCAGAAAGGAGATACTTAAGGATCATTACCTTGGAGCTGGTGGATTCGGGTCAGCTCTTATCATATATCTTCTTTTATTCGCAGTCCTGACGACCTTCAACCGGAACATTGGTGCTGCGGTGATAATAATTTCAGAGGTACTTTCCAAGACAAGTTATATGCTTGGCCTCAGGATTGGAAAGCCACTGTTCCAGGACGGGCTGTTTGTTAATTTCCAGAAAATTATGGCATCGCAAAACCAGGCCATCTATGTTAATATTCTGATTCTTGTGATTATTTCCCTGTTAGCCTCGTGGATATTCCTGATTGGATCCGCCGTGGCTCTTGTCATATACGTGTTAATTATCGGCAACCTAGACCGATCATTTGGCGGTGTAAATGGCGACATTCTGGGTTTTTCCGGAGAGATCGCCAGAGTCCTCTTCCTGGTGATCTCCGCCATGTTACCATATGTCATTTTTCATCTTGTTGCTCTTGCCTGACCTCATGCCCCATAGTCTATGTTTACATTTCTTGTCTCGTATCCAAGCAGGAACCAGGCTACTGCAGATCCCAGACCCAGGAGCCATAGTCCCAGATTATAGTACAGGAACTGTGAGAGATTCAGAGATGCCGTTAGATAAACGGAAACAGTATATCCAATCATGGGAGCGAGCCGTATGATGCCGATTGCACTTGACCTCATCCTGGTCGGGACAAGTTCTGGTTCCAGTGTTGTACGTGATGCCCACGCAAACTCGCTGAACATCATGTTGAGAAACAGCAGCGGGAGAAACACAGTCATTGAAGCAAGATGTGATGCAAGGCCAAGGATCATGGCAATTGTGATTGTCCCTCCCAGGAAGGACGCAAGTGTGTAAATCCTGCGCTCCCTGTTTATGAGGTACATTGCCAGGAAGCCTGCTGCAGAGGCCCCAACCATTGCAACAAATGTAAGGGTTGGAGTTTCCGACGGGAACTCATAGGGCCCAACTATGTATGCCATAAGCCCGAATGTGAGGTATTGCGATATTCCCATGGTCATTAGGATTGGCAGCGTAATCCTGAATGGAACCATTGGTACGCTGGCTTCCGAATCCTTGATGCCAAGAATGGACTTTTCATGCTCAGCTTCCTTGTTCCTCCCCCTGGACTGCAGCCACCTGTATGATTCCGGCATTGTGATTCTTGAATACACCATGATTATTATGAGGGCCGCTGCAGAGACCAGCAGGATGAACCTGAATGTCAGATCCCCTTCATAGGATAGAGAACCGAAAAGGGTGGTCAGGTAGGGATGAAGGTATATTGCCAGAGTGGATTCCACAATGAATATGCCTGAGATGAATGCACTGCCTATGTTGTCGAAATTTGCAACCATTGTGAGGAACTTTGACCTTGTTTCAGAAGGGAAATCTTCAGCAATTAAGGCAAGGCCCGTTGGTTCTTCCCCACCAACTCCAAACTCAGATAACACCAGGCCAAGAATCAACAGAGGAACACTGAAGGCAATGGTGATGAGTATTACGCCCAGGCCGTAACTGATCATTGTCACGATGAAAACCTTTTTCCTGCCAATATGGTCAGCAACGATGCCCATCAGGACATTTCCAAGCATTATGAATATGGGACCCACTATCAGTATTTCTGTGCTGACAAATCTGGGCACAGACACAAGGAATGGAAACGACAGTGAAAGTGGAGCAATTGTTCCTATGATGCCCCACATGAAGAAGCTTGCCGTGGTTGAAAGGATAAGGGATCTGTGGCCTCGGTTAATTGCCATCAGAACACCCCTACGGCATAAAAATATCCCAGTGGCTTTCCAGTACTTCCGAATCGAATATCGAATCTCATTTCTTTCCCTCCGCCAGCATTACCTGGATCAGGTTCTAAGGGTCGACCGAACGGTCCTCTCAGCTTTTTAAAGCTCCCCGGAACTGACTGCTTTCCCCATTAAAAAGAAATAGATAAGCATTATGCTGAATTAACATGAACATGCCACCTGATCCCCTTTTGGGCAGCGCCGTCATAATGGCAGGGGGACTCGGAACCAGAATGGGCAACCCGGAAAAGGCACTCATCAGGGTGGATGAAATACCGCTGATCCAGAGAATCGTTAACTTCGGATTGACACTGGCAGCTGATCTCATGGTGTGCTGCAGCGGCAACACCCCCAAAACCTGTAGCTATTGTGATCTCAACAGCATAAAAAAATACATATCATCCGGAAATGGATATCCAAAAGATCTTGCAGAATGCCTCAGCACTGTGGTAAGGTATCCTGTGCTTGTCCTTCCAGCTGATGTATATATTCACAACGCCGAAGTCCTTACTGAAGCCATACTTTATGCCCTTTCCATGGATAATGAAGTAATTACATTTCTCCATCAGGGACAGTATGTTGGAATCAGCATTTTCAGATCTCCCCCCGGGAAAGGTCAGGAATCTTATTCCTCCATTGAAATACCAGTGGATTTCTGTGTGAACATCAATACGCCCTCTGACCTCAAGAATCCCAGGATTTATCGTTGGATTCCATAGAATTATCCGAAAATTCCATCATTCTGTACGATGACACCAGAAAATACTTCTTCACCGCAACTGCAATCACGGAGAAGCTAACAATGAAAATAACAGCATATGCCGAATACCTGACTATCCCACCCGATATTGTTTCCTGGACAATTATGAAAACAAAGGTCAATGTTGAGATGACTGGTATTAAAGCATGCCAGTAGTTGTGTGTGCCACCGAAGAACCTGATCAGGGCCGAATTTGTAACAGCATGTACAAACAGGAATGCCAGGCCTACAATGCCTGTTACGATCACGAAGCCGGTATAACTGCCCACACTGAGCTCCAGGAATATTACCAGTGGAAGCGTGATTGCCAGGATGGTTATCCAGAGATTCCTGCTGAAAATTGATCCGGGATCGGCCATAACGCCATCGGATACCATCCTGGAAACAGCATGACGGAATGCATTGAGGTATCCCAGTGCAAGGTTGAATGCACTGGTCATTGCAATGATCATCATGATAATGCCCAGTATTTGGCCTGCTTTGCCAAAGCTTCCAAACAGGCTCAGTGGATCAGCGGCATATCCGATTTCCAATACTCTTCCCATTCTGTATGATATCACTGCAGCCGGAACGGCCATCAAGAAAGCCAGTGTCAGGAATGAGTATAGAATTGATCTGTTGACTGTCCTTCTCCAGGACATGGAATTTTCAGAAAGGAATATAGACGATCCAATGCCCGCAAAGGCAAGAATACCGAAGGGAAGGGCCCCAATAACATTGGAAGCGGGAGCGTACGTAACGGATGATGAGGTGAAGAATAGACCCACATATATGGAGAATACCATAACAGCCAATATTTCCAGCCCTGACAGGATCATTATGAATTTCATGGTCTGCCTGAAACCACTCATGAATACTGCAATAATGGCTGACACAAAGACCAGAGTGAGAAATATTTCCCCATAAATGCCAGCTCCAAGGCTTTCAGGAAACACGTAACCTGTGAAGTAAACCAGGAACAGGACCACCGATGGAATTGCAAGAATACTGTAGAAAAAGTAGACTGAAGCAGTGAACATGCCCAGGTCCTTCCCCATGAATTTTGCAACGTAGCTGTAGTACCCGCCGTTGGATCTTATGTGCTTGCTGAAGGTATAGCCGGTATAAACTGAAAGAGACCCCAGAATGATGGAAATCACAACAACTATGAATGAAGACCCAAGGGCCATGGCCACAATGACGGGAAACAGCCCAAAGATGTTTAGCATCGGTCCCGAGGAGGAAAGACCCTGAAAGAAGGTCTGGTAAGGGCTCACAGTTTCGTTGCTGACCATTCTGCGCATGTCATGCAAGGTATGATTGTTTTCTTATGAATGTTTCCAAGCGAACTTTAAAATAGTGAAGTTAACTTCACCGAATACTGAAGTGAGGTTGAAAAATGAAAAGATGCAATGACAATCTGAAAATGTTTACCGGGAAATGCCCGGGAAAGGCAGTGCTGCAAGGAGTGGTGTCCTGATGAATCTCCCTGCTGGAAGGAGACTTATTGTGCTTGTTGCCGTTTTGGTTGTGATCGTGGCCGGAGTTTCAGGATTTGTGATTTACAGGAACGACAGCTCCAATAAATCCTCATCCATTTCCCTAGACACTGCTTCCCTTGTCTACGTCAATGATTCCTCAGGTAACAAAATAACCGTGAACCTGGCAAATTCAGACAGTTTTGTATATCTTCCCAGTTCCCTTGGGGGACAACTTGTTGTGAATCACTCTCTTAAAAGGATAGTGTCGCTGATTCCCTCCGTGACCTCGACGCTGTACGCCATAGGGGCATACAATCACACGGTTGTTGGCGTGGATCAGTATTCCATATACCCGACCCCGCCATCTGGTGTAAAGGTTATCTACATAGAGGAAACATCATTCTCTGTTGAGGAAATAGCCAGCCTGTCGCCTGGTGCCGTAATGTCAACCACAGGCTATTTCACACCACAGGTCATAAACGAGATAGTCAATGTTCTGAATGTACCGTTCTTCATATTCGATCCAAATAACATGACGCAGATTGAGCATCAGAACAGTGAGCTCGGCAATTTGACCAATACGTACAGCAACGCCACAAAGGTCAATGCCTGGATGAATGCAAACCTGGCAATATTGCACAGCGATACGTCAAAGATCCCTGGAAATGAGACTTCCGTGTTTTATGATCTTGGGCCGGGATCTGTGGGGCTTTATACTGCAGGAAACAATACGTTCATAAACATAATGTTCAATCTGGATCACCTGAGAAATGTGGTAACGGAGAATGGATATCCAGACCTCTCAGCGTCCCAGATAGAAAATCTGACACCCCAGTGGATCATACTTGATCAGTACTATAACCAGAGCAGTTTTAACCAGAGTGTACATGGTTATCTCGGCACTATAAATGATCACGCCATAAGGATAGCCAATGACAGCTTCATGAACGAAAATGATTTCCGGACAATATATATGCTGTTCTGGCTTGGTGAGAAGTTCTATCCCAGCTACATAAGCCTGAACAACGTAACATCATTCAGCAGCTACACAGGGATACACCTTTCGCCTTCTCCTGAGGAAGGGGTAAATGGAACTGCATAACAGGATATGGGAACTTATACGGTTCGATAAGATGCCTGCACTGCTTGTCAAGGCAGTGCTATCAATATTTCTGCTGGCAGCCGCCATTATTTTCTCATCCTACATCGGTGCAGTGACAATTTCTCCAGTTGTCATATCCAGGATATATCTGAGCCAGATTCCGTTTGCAGGATCATATTTCGATTCCGGATTCACTGTAATACAGTACAACATAATTGTCCTCATCAGGGAGCCGGAAATTCTGGGGGCTGTATTCGTAGGTGCTGCACTTGGCATGGGCGGAGCTTCAGTTCAGAGCGTATTCAAGAACCCCATAACTGAACCCTACATTATCGGGATATCAAGCGGTGCCACGCTTGGCGCAATCATAGCCCTTGCCACAAACACGGATCTTTTCGGGGCATACAGTGTACAGTTTCTGGCATTCATATCATCTCTGGCTGTGGTGATTGTTGTCTATATGGTATCATTCAGGTCGGGAAAGGTCCCCCCAATATATCTGCTGCTTTCAGGTATTGCAATCTCGCTGTTCATATCTGCCATTGTGGGGCTCATGCTATTCACCAGCAGGAAACTCCAGAACGAGGCTTTCGCCTGGCTGCTTGGATCACTTAGCGGAATCACCTGGGGAGAAATCACCATCGTTGCATTGATTGTTGCCGCTTCAGGAATTGTCCTGACATTCATGTCCAAAGAACTGGATGCCCTGCAGATGGGCGAGGCCCATGCCCAGTCCATAGGTGTGTCTGTGGAAAGAACAAAACTGCTTGCCCTGGTTGTTACCACAATAGGGGTATCAGCAGCGGTTTCCATAAGTGGACTTATAGGATTCGTGGGGCTCATAATACCCCATGTGTCAAGGATAATATATGGGGGGAGCAACAGGAAAGTAGTTCCTGCTTCAGCGATTCTCGGAGCTGTATTCCTGCTTGTCTCCAATGATCTTGCGCGTACCGCTGTCCATGGCGAGGTAATTCCAGTGGGTATAGTGACAGGGATCATTGGTGTGCCGTTCTTCATGTATCTTCTGAACCGCATATCCAGGGGAAATTATGTATCTTGAAGCCAGGGACCTTGTTTTCAACAGAGGGAAATTCTCACTGCATGATGTGTCTTTCAGAGCAGAAGAGGGAACAATCACAGGAATAGGAGGCAGAAACGGCTCTGGAAAATCAACACTGCTCAGGGCTCTCTATGGTTTTCACCGGATCACGTCTGGGGATGTTGTCATTGGAGGCAAAAGCCTCACTGGAATGGGGCCCAGGGAGATATCCAGAAGGATTTCAGTTGTGAGCCAGGAGGTATCGGAACCCTTCAATTTTACTGTTG